>NZ_JBVIGA010000007.1:0-35074 GCF_055571035.1 Streptomyces malachitofuscus
GCCCGGTTACATTCCGAACCCGGAAGCTAAGCCTTACAGCGCCGATGGTACTGCAGGGGGGACCCTGTGGGAGAGTAGGACGCCGCCGAACAATTATTCAAAGGGTTGGACCCCGAACTTCGGTTCAGGGTCCAACCCTTTTTTGTTCTGCGTCACTTGAAGTTCACGTTGCGCAACCAACATCCCTCCCATGGGTACTGCTGCACTGCTCAGGGCTGCCGGTATCGGCGCGGGTGACGAGGTCGTCGTACCTGCCTTCGGCAACGTGGAAGTTGCCGAGGCCGTGGCGGCGGCAGGGGCGATGCCGGTGTTCGCCGACATAGATCCGTCGACGTACTGTCTGGAGCCGGCCGCGGTGGAGGCGGCCGTAACTCCGCGAACGGCGGGCGTCGTTGTCGTGCACCGCTTCGGCCGGCCCGCCGATGTCGGGCCGCTGCACGCGCTCGGCCGACGGCACGGGCTGCTGGTGCTGGAGCACGGGGAGCCTGAGGCGCCGCACGACGAGATAGCCCGGCGGCGGGAGCGGGCGGCGTTCCTCGACACCAGGCTGAGGGGTGTGCGAACACCTGAGGGCGGGGTCGGGCACACCTACCAGCAGTACGTCGTGCGGGTACCGGGCAACGGACGGCCCGATCGGGACGCCTTCGCACGGGCCATACGGGCCAAGGGCGTTGAGTGCCGGGTACCGGTGAAGACCCCCGTGCACCGGCTGCCTGATTTTCGGCAGTACGTGTCCCTGCCCGAGACCGAGAGGGCCGCGGACGAGGCGCTCGCGCTTCCCGTGGACGGCACGCTGACGAAGAGGGAGATGCAGCGGATCGCGTCCGCGTGCAACGCGCTGGGCGGGCTGCTGCAGCCGGCCCTCTGAGCGCGGTTATGAGCACCGTGCTGTTCGGGGTATGATCTATTCCGTTGCCGCGAGGGAAACCTCGAACGAGGCGACAGGCCCCTATAGCTCAGTCGGTAGAGCGTCTCCATGGTAAGGAGAAGGTCAACGGTTCGATTCCGTTTGGGGGCTCCGAGAGAAAGGCCCCGCCCATTCGGGCGGGGCCTTCTCCATGTTTCTCCACGCCGTCGGCGGGGCGCTCCCTAGTCTTTGTGCAGGCCCGGGACACGCATGGCGAGGATGGCCATGTCGTCGGACGGGGCGTCAGTCGCGAAGCGCTCCACCGCGCGCATGATGCGCGCCGCGACTGCCCCGGCCGTGAGTCCCGTGCAGGTCGTCAGGACCTCGGCGAGGCCGTCGTCGCCCAGCATCCTGGAACCCTCGCGGCGTTCGGTGACGCCGTCGGTGACACACAGAAGGACATCGCCGGGGTCGAGGGTGACGGTCTGCTCGTACAGCTCGAGGTCTTCCAGGACGCCGAGGAGGGGCTGCGGTTCGGCGGCCGGTTCGACCGTGCCGTCCTGGCGGAGCCGCAGCGGGAGGGGATGGCCCGCGCAGACCACCTTCAGTTCCGCGCTGCCGTCCTCCTGCGGGCGCATCTCGCCGTACAGGAGGGTGAGGAAGCGGCTGCGGGCGCCCTCGTCGAGGATCGCTGAGTTGAGACGCTCGAGGACCGCCGGGCCGCTGAGACCCTCGCGTGCGAGCAGGCGGAGCGCATGCCGGGCGAGGCCGGTGACGGCCGCCGCGTTCGGGCCCGTACCGCAGACGTCGCCGATGGCGAAGCCGTAGGCGCCGTCGCTGATCGGGAAGAGGTCGTAGAAGTCGCCGCCGACCTCGTTGCCCTCACCGGCGGCGCGGTAGATCACCTCGACCTCGACGCCGTCGATCGTCGGCAGCTCGGGCGGCAGGAGGCTGCGCTGGAGGGACTGGCTGATGGCCGTGCGCTCGGAGTACAGGCGGGCGTTGTCCAGGGCCAGGGCGGCCCGCCGGGAGAGGTCCTCGGCGAGCTCCAGGATTTCCTGGCGGAAGTGCTCGTCGCTCGGCTTGCCGAGCGTCAGCATGCCGATGACGCGGTTGCGGGCGACCAGGGGGAGGACCACCGTCTCGCCGCCGAGCGCGGAGGCCGTGGCGAGGGTGGGGCCGATGCCCGTGGTGACGTGCCGGGTCGGGCCGCCGCTGAGGCCGAGGCTGCGCATGGACGTGCGCAGCGCCGCCTGGTGGGCGACCTCCGCGGGGGCCGACCAGACACGGGCGCCCGGAGTCGGGACCGGATCGGGCGGCGGGATCTTCGACAGCAGGGACTTGATGCCGTCGATCAGCTCCTCGTCCTCATGGAGCACGTAGGAGAGGTACGGCTCGGAGGCCTGGTCGGCGATCGTGTAGACGGCGCACCAGGTGGCGAGGGTGGGGACGGTCATCTGGGCCATCAGAGCCAGGGTCTGGTCCCGGTCCAGGGTGCCGGCCAGCAGGTCGGAGGCCTCGACGAGGAAGCTGAGCGAACCGCGGCGCAGACGCTCCAGCTCGCCCAGGCGGGCGGACTCCACCGCGAGCGCGATGCGGTCCGCCGCGAACTGCAGGCGCAGCGCCTCCTCGTTCGAGTACCTTCCGGGCGCCTCGGCGGCGACGCCGAGGGAGCCGGTGAGACGGCCCTCGACCTTCAGCGGGACGGTGACGACCGAGCGCATGCCGGTGCCGTTGAGGAGGGGGACCGCGCCGGAGACGGCGGTGAGATCGTCGTGGACGGCCGGCATGCGGGCGGAGCCGTAGCGGCCGGGGCCGGCCTCGACGGGGACGCGGGCGAAGCGCTGTCGGGCCGAGGGAAGGCCGGTGGAGGCGCGGACCTCCAGTTCGGTCTCGTCGTCGGTGGCGAGGAGCAGGAACGCGGAGTCGCCGTCGAGCATGTCGCGGGCGCGTTCCACGGTGCGCTGGAGCAGGCCGTCGAGGTCGTCCGGCGCGGGGGAGCCGATGAAGACCTCGAACGGGTCGGTGCTCTGGCCGTCGGAGGCGCCGGACGTGTCGGTCGACGGGCCGCGCAGCGGGCTCTGCAGAACCGCCCGTTCGTGGTCCCGCACGAGCAGACAGACGGTTGACGGTTCCCCGTCGGTGTCGCGGACCCGCAGGTGGGAGGCGTACACGGGGATCACTCGGCCGTGGGATCCCCTGATGCCGTAGCTGCCCTCCCAGCGGGAGAGCTGGAGGGCGTCGGCGATGCCGGTGCCGGTGCCCGGGGTGTGCGGCCAGGCCGCGAGGTCCGTGAGCGGCTTGCCGGTGACCTGCTCGGCGGTATAGCCGAACAGTTCCTCCGCGTCCTCGTTCCAGGCGCTGATGGAGCCGGTGCGGTCGATCTGTACGACGGCGACGCGGACCCGGGTGTCGGCGAGGGGGAGCAGGTGGGCCGGCAGGGCAGGGCCGGCGGCGCGGGTGCCGACCGCGCGCTCGGGAAGGTGGAGCTGGAACCAGACGGTCTTGTGGGTGGGTGTGTAGTCCACACCCCAGTGGCCCGCCAGGGCGGCGCACAGCTGGAGTCCTCGGCCGCCCTCGCGGTCGGGGCTGCCCATGTCGATCGGCGAGCCCTGAAGGGGGATCTCCCGTTCCGGATACCGGTCGGCCACCTCGATCCGGACGCCTTCGTCGCTGCGCAGGCAGAGCAGATCCGCGGCGGTGCCGGCGTGCACCACGGCGTTGGTCACCAGTTCGCTGGTGAGTACCACGGCGTCGTCGACGATGTCGCCGAAGCCCCAGCCCTGCAGGGTGTCGCGGACGAACGAGCGGGCACTGGCGACCGATCGCCCCAGGGGCTCGAAGCTGGCGGCCGCGCGCGCGGTGATCACAGAACTCCTCGACCGGTTCTCGACGGGCATGGCTCCCTGGCCGACCGGCTCGTGCCGCTGGTGCGGCAGGCCGTCAGTCGGCCGTGGGTCCGGGGGCTGTTCCCCCGGGATCAGTCCGGTGGTCATGTGTGCGGCCGCCCCTCCGATGCCCGCTCGTCTCCTGCCACCGCCCAGGCCGGACGGACCGGCGTGGCTGGACAGCCGGATGCAAGGTTACTTACCTTCGCGGTCCGAGCGGATGCCGGTCTGCTGTGTTTCCGTCCGGAGGTGTTCGCCATCCGGCGGGTGTGCGGACGATGTGCGAAGCTGCCGAACTGTTATGGCCTGGTTCGGCGGGGGTGAAACACTGGGCAGGGTTGTAGTGAAGGTCCGGGCAGGCCGTGTGTCTTCCGCGCCGGGTGGGCAGCAGCCCCCTGGCGGCACCTTGGAACGTCGGGCAGTACATCGCGGTAGTACGGAAAAAGCACAGTAGTAGCGGGACGCCCCCTGGTGGTGCGCCCGAGCACAGCGGTAACGGTCGACCCCTGCGGGAGGGACACAGTGGAGTCTGGCGCAGCGACGCGGGGCACGAAGACGACGCGCGCGAAAGGCGGACAGTCCCTGAGCAAGCCGGGAAAGGGGCGGGGCGGAACCACGACGGTGGACACGGCGGCCCTGAACCGTCTCCTGGGGGCGCTGGTGTCGATGCGGGACGGCAACTTCCGCAAGCGGCTCACGGTGTCCGGCGACGGCGTGATGTCGGAGATCGCGGCGGTCTTCAACGAGGTGGCCGACCGCAATCTCCACCTGACGGGCGAGCTGGCGCGGGTGCGCCGCATGGTCGGCCGGGAGGGAAAGCTCACGGAGCGGCTGGAGACGGGAGCCTCCGAGGGCTCCTGGGCGACCGCGATCGACAACTCGAACGCGCTGGTCGACGACCTCGTACGGCCGGTCTCCGAGGTCAGCCGGGTGCTGTCGGCGGTGGCCGAGGGCGATCTGTCGCCGCGCATGGAGCTGCGGACGCAGGCGGCGCCCGAGGGGGCCGGGCATCCGCTGCGGGGTGAGTTCCTCAAGGTCGCGCGGACCGTGAACAACCTGGTCGACCAGTTGTCGACCTTCACCGACGAGGTCACCCGGGTGGCCAGCGAGGTGGGCACCGAGGGCAAGCTGGGCGGACAGGCCCAGGTGCGTGGCATGTCCGGTTCGTGGAAGGACCTGACGGACTCCGTCAACACGATGGCGGAGCGGCTGACGGCGCAGGTGCGGGACATCGCGCTGGTGACGACGGCCGTCGCGAGCGGCGATCTGTCGCGCAAGGTCACCGTGCATGTCGAGGGCGAGATGCTCGAGCTGAAGAACACCGTCAACACGATGGTGGACCAGCTCTCCGCGTTCTCCTCCGAGGTGACCCGGGTGGCGCGCGAGGTGGGCACCGAGGGCGCTCTGGGCGGGCAGGCGCAGGTACCCGGGGTGGACGGCGTGTGGAAGGAGCTCACCGACTCCGTCAACACCATGGCCGGCAATCTCACCGCCCAGGTGCGCGGGATCGCCGAGGTGACGACCGCGGTCGCCA
This sequence comes from Streptomyces malachitofuscus, assembly GCF_055571035.1. Taxonomy (NCBI): domain Bacteria; kingdom Bacillati; phylum Actinomycetota; class Actinomycetes; order Kitasatosporales; family Streptomycetaceae; genus Streptomyces; species Streptomyces malachitofuscus. The sequence goes on from NZ_JBVIGA010000007.1 coordinate 5,270, forward strand.
ACGGTGATCTGTCGCGGAAGGTGACGGTTCCGGCGCGCGGTGAGGTCGCCCAGCTCGCCGAGACGATCAACCAGATGACCGAGACGCTGCGGATCTTCGCCGACGAGGTCACGCGGGTCGCCAACGAGGTCGGGGCCGAGGGACGGCTGGGCGGTCAGGCGAATGTGCCGGGTGCGGCGGGGACGTGGAAGGACCTGACGGATTCCGTCAACACGGTGTTCCGGAACCTGACCACTCAGGTGCGGGACATCGCGGCGGTGACGACGGCGGTCGCCAACGGCGACCTGTCGCAGAAGGTCACCGTGGACGTGGCCGGCGAGATGCTGGAGCTGAAGAACACCGTCAACACGATGGTCGACCAGCTGTCCGCCTTCGGTGCCGAGGTCACGCGGGTGGCGCGCGAGATCGGCGTCGAGGGTGAGCTGGGCGGCCAGGCGCAGGTGCCGGGTGCGGCGGGGACGTGGAAGGACCTGACGGACTCCGTCAACACCGCGTTCCGCAACCTCACCGGACAGGTGAGGAACATCGCCCAGGTGACGACGGCGGTCGCCAACGGCGACCTGTCGCAGAAGGTCACGGTGGACGTCTCCGGCGAGATGCTCCAGCTGAAGAACACCGTGAACACGATGGTGGACCAGTTGTCGAGCTTCGCCGACCAGGTCACGCGGATGGCCCGGGACGTGGGGACGGAGGGCCGGCTGGGCGGTCAGGCGCGCGTGGACGGCGTGTCGGGCACCTGGAAGGAGCTCACCGACTCCGTCAACTCGATGGCGTCGAACCTGACCGGGCAGGTGCGCAACATCGCGCAGGTCACGACGGCCGTCGCGCGGGGTGACCTGTCGCAGAAGATCGATGTCGACGCGCGCGGGGAGATCCTCGAGCTGAAGAACACCATCAACACGATGGTGGACCAGCTGTCGAGCTTCGCCGACCAGGTGACGCGGGTGGCCCGTGAGGTGGGTACCGAGGGCCGGCTGGGCGGTCAGGCGCAGGTGCCCGGGGTCGCCGGTGTGTGGCGGGATCTGACGGACTCCGTGAACGGCATGGCGTCCAATCTGACCGGGCAGGTGCGCAACATCGCGCAGGTGGCGACGGCGGTGGCGCGGGGTGACCTGTCGCAGAAGATCACCGTGGACGCGCGCGGGGAGATCCTCGAGCTGAAGAACACGCTGAACACGATGGTGGACCAGCTGTCGTCGTTCGCCGAAGAGGTCACCCGGGTGGCCCGTGAGGTGGGTACGGAGGGCATCCTCGGAGGGCAGGCCGAGGTGCAGGGTGTCTCCGGCACCTGGAAGGACCTCACGCAGTCCGTGAACGGCATGGCGAACAACCTGACCCTCCAGGTGCGCAACATCGCCGAGGTCACCACCGCGGTGGCCAAGGGCGACCTGTCGAAGAAGATCACGGTCGACGCCAAGGGCGAGATCCTCGAGCTGGTCACCACCGTCAACACGATGGTGGACCAGCTGTCGTCGTTTGCCGAGCAGGTGACCCGGGTGGCCCGGGAGGTGGGCACCGAGGGCATCCTGGGTGGCCAGGCGCACGTGCCGGGGGTCACGGGCATCTGGAAGGACCTGAGCGACAACGTCAACCTGATGGCGAAGAACCTGACCACGCAGGTGCGGAACATCTCCCAGGTCTCCGCGGCCGTCGCCAACGGCGACCTGACCCGGCAGGTCAGCATCGAGGCGCGCGGTGAGGTGGCGCAGCTCGCCGACACCATCAACATCATGGTGAAGACGCTGAGCGCGTTCGCCGAGCAGGTCACCAAGGTGGCCCGCGAGGTGGGCACGGACGGCATCCTGGGCGGTCAGGCGCATGTGCCGGGCGTGGCCGGCACGTGGAAGGACCTCACCGAGTCGGTGAACCAGATGGCGTCCAACCTGACCGGTCAGGTGCGCAACATCGCCATGGTCACGACGGCCATCGCCAAGGGTGACCTCACGAAGAAGATCGACATCGACGCGCGCGGTGAGATCCTCGAGCTGAAGACGACCATCAACACGATGGTGGACCAGCTGTCCTCGTTCGCCGAGGAGGTCACCCGGGTGGCCCGCGAGGTCGGCACCGAGGGCCAGCTGGGCGGCCAGGCCCGCGTGCGCGACGTCGACGGGACCTGGCGGGACCTGACCGAGTCGGTGAACGAGATGGCCGGGAATCTCACCCGGCAGGTGCGTGCCATCGCGCGGGTGGCGACCGCGGTGACCCGCGGTGACCTGAACCTGAAGATCGACGTGGACGCGTCCGGGGAGATCCAGGAACTCCAGGACTACATCAACAAGATGATCGCCAACCTGCGCGACACCACGATCGCCAACAAGGAGCAGGACTGGCTCAAGGGCAATCTCGCCCGGATCTCCGCGCTGATGCAGGGCCGCCGCGACCTGGACGACGTGGCCTCGTTGATCATGAGCGAGCTGACGCCGGTGGTGTCCGCGCAGCACGGCGCGTTCTTCCTGGCGATGCCGCTGGTCGACGGCGAGGACCTGAACGCGGCGGACGACGACCAGTTCGAGCTGCGCATGCTCGGCTCGTACGGCTACTCCATGGGGTCCATGCCGACGTCGTTCCAGCCCGGTGAGGGGCTCGTCGGGACGGCCGCCATGGAGAAGCGCACGATCCTGGTCGAAAACGCGCCCAGCGGCTATCTGAAGATCTCCTCGGGGCTCGGGGAGGCACCGCCGGCCCAGGTGATCGTGCTCCCGGTGGTGTTCGAGGGGAAGGTGCTCGGCGTCATCGAGCTGGCGTCGTTCACGCCCTTCACGGCGATCCAGAAGGACTTCCTCAACCAGATCGCCGAAATGATCGCGACGAGCGTCAACACGATTTCGGTCAACACCAAGACCGAGCGGCTGCTGGCGCAGTCCCAGGAGCTGACCGAGCAACTTCGGGAGCGTTCGGCGGAGTTGGAGCAGCGGCAGAAGGCGCTTCAGGCGTCCAACGCCGAACTGGAGGAGAAGGCCGAGCTGCTGGCCCGCCAGAACCGCGACATCGAGGTGAAGAACACCGAGATCGAGGAGGCGCGGCAGGTCCTGGAGGAGCGCGCCGAGCAGCTCGCCGTGTCCATGCGCTACAAGAGCGAGTTCCTGGCCAACATGTCGCACGAGCTGCGCACGCCGCTGAACTCGCTGCTGATCCTGGCCAAGTTGCTCGCCGACAACGCCGACGCGAACCTGTCCCCGAAGCAGGTCGAGTTCGCCGAGACCATCCACGGCGCCGGGTCCGACCTGCTTCAGCTCATCAACGACATCCTGGACCTGTCGAAGGTCGAGGCGGGCAAGATGGACGTCTCCCCGACGCGCATCGCGCTCGTCCAGCTGGTGGACTACGTGGAGGCCACCTTCCGGCCGCTGACCGCGGAGAAGGGCCTGGACCTGTCCGTACGCATCTCGCCGGAGCTGCCCGCCACGCTGCACACCGACGAGCAGCGGCTGCTGCAGGTGCTGCGGAACCTGCTGTCCAACGCGGTGAAGTTCACCGACTCCGGATCGGTGGAGCTGGTCATCCGGCCCGCCCGGGACGACGTCCCGCAGGCCATCCGGGAGCAGCTGCTGGAGACCGGCTCGCTGACCGACCCGGACGCGGACCTGATCGCGTTCTCCGTGAGCGACACGGGCATCGGCATCGCGGCCGGCAAGATGCGGGTGATCTTCGAGGCGTTCAAGCAGGCCGACGGCACCACCAGCCGCAAGTACGGCGGCACGGGCCTCGGACTGTCCATCTCGCGGGAGATCGCCCAGCTGCTCGGCGGTGAGATCCACGCGCAGAGCGAGCCGGGCCGCGGCTCGACGTTCACGCTGTACCTGCCGCTGCACCCGAGCGAGCTGCCGCCGCACGGCTACGCCCAGCCCATGACGCCGCTGGACGCCGGGGACCTGGTGGCGTCGGCGGAGCTGTCCGCACCGCAGGCGGAGACGCCGTCCGAGGTGAAGTCGTACCGGGACACCCAGAACGGCCCGGCCGCGCTGTTCCGGCGCCGTCGCAGGGTCTCGCTCGAGCAGCGGCCCGCCGTCGAGCCGGAGCAGTGGCCCGAGGCGGAACAGGAGCCGGCGCCCCGCACGACGCGCCGCGGTATCCGCTTCGGCGGGCAGAAGGTGCTGATCGTCGACGACGACATCCGCAACGTCTTCGCGCTCACCAGCGTCCTCGAGCAGCACGGCCTGTCCGTGCTGTACGCGGAGAACGGCCGGGAGGGCATCGAGGTGCTGGAGCAGCACGACGACGTGGCGGTCGTGCTGATGGACATCATGATGCCCGAGATGGACGGGTACGCCACGACCACGGCGATCCGCCGGATGCCGCAGTTCGCCGGACTCCCGATCATCGCCCTCACCGCGAAGGCGATGAAGGGCGACCGGGAGAAGGCGATCGAGTCGGGCGCCTCCGACTACGTGACCAAGCCGGTCGACCCCGATCATCTGCTGTCGGTGATGGAGCAGTGGATGCGGGGGGAGTGAGACCGGCGCCTGGAGGGCGCGCGAATGTGACGGGAAGCTTCGGTGTTCACCCGGAGTTGCTGAGGCGGTGCGCGCGAAGTCGTGTAGAAGTACGGGATTCGGGGAACCTTCTGGTCTCCCGCCGCGTTTCTGCTACGTGCACAGTGACATCGCGGTGACAGGGTGTGGCGACAGGCGGGGTGCGGCTACGATGACCGGCACAAGGACGGGCGGCGCAAGGGAGTCGTCCCCTGGGGCGGTACCCACAGGTACATCCCCAGGTCCTGCGGACAGGGGAGGCCCCAAGCCGGGGCGAGGAGGGCGGGCCATGGTGCAGAAGGCCAAGATCCTCCTGGTCGATGACCGGCCGGAGAATCTGCTGGCGCTGGAGGCGATCCTCTCGGCGCTCGATCAGACGCTGGTGCGGGCATCGTCCGGGGAAGAGGCGCTCAAGGCACTGCTCACGGATGATTTCGCGGTCATTCTGCTGGATGTCCAGATGCCGGGCATGGACGGTTTCGAGACGGCCGCGCACATCAAGCGGCGGGAGCGGACCCGGGACATCCCGATCATCTTCCTCACCGCGATCAACCACGGCCCGCACCACACCTTCCGCGGGTACGCGGCGGGAGCGGTGGACTACATCTCCAAGCCGTTCGATCCGTGGGTGCTGCGTGCGAAGGTTTCGGTCTTCGTCGAGCTGTACATGAAGAACTGCCAGCTGAGGGAGCAGGCGTCGCTGCTGCGGCTCCAGCTGGAGGGCGGCGAGAAGGAGGCCGGTGAGGCCAAGGAGTCGGCGGGACTGCTCGCCGAGCTCTCGGCGCGGCTCGCGGCCGTCGAGGAGCAGGCCGAGGCGCTGACCAAGCAGCTCAACGACGAGTCGACCGACGCGGCCGCGGTGGCCACGGCGGCCCACCTGGAGCGCAAGCTCACGGGGTTGCGGCGGGCGCTGGACGCCCTGGAGCCGGGAACCGGCAGCGCGTCGTCGGTGCCCTCGCAGAACTGATCCCGCCCGCAGGGGCCTTGACCGGCCCCCGGCCGCGGACCGGACCTGAGGGGGCGTCAACTGTCCGTCCCCCCGGGCTCCCCGCGTCAGCTTCGCGCCTCGCCGAGAGCGACACGAACGGGTGAAGCATCCGCCACGCGTGTCACCGGCCGTCTCCACCGGTAACCTCACACCCATGGCCTCACGTCCCTCCGCAGCCAAGAAGCCGCCCGCGAAGAAGGCGGCCGCTTCCGCGAAGGCTCCGGCGAAGAAGGCCGCTGCCAAGAAGGCCCCGGCGAAGAAGGCTCCGGCGAAGAAGGCCGCGGCCAAGAAGCCGGCCCCCGCACCGGCACCCAACCCCACCAGTGGCGTGTACCGGCTCGTGCGCGCCCTGTGGCTGGGCCTCGCGCACGCCGTCGGCGCGGTCTTCCGCGGCATAGGGCAGGGTGCCAGGAACCTCGACCCGGCACACCGCAAGGACGGCCTCGCGCTGCTCCTGCTCGGCATCGCCCTGATCGTCGCCGCCGGTACCTGGGCCGACCTCAAGGGTCCCGTCGGCGACCTCGTGGAGATCCTGGTCACCGGCGCCTTCGGCCGGCTCGACCTGCTGGTGCCGATCCTGGTCGCCGTCATCGCCGTACGGTTCATCCGGCACCCGGAGAAGCCCGAGGCCAACGGACGGATCGTCATCGGTCTGTCCGCGCTCGTCATCGGCGTGCTCGGGCAGATCCACATCGGGTGCGGGTCGCCCGCCCGCAGCGACGGCATGCACGCCATAAGGGACGCCGGCGGCCTGATCGGGTGGGCCGCGGCCACACCGCTGTCGTCCACCATGACCGACGTCCTCGCCGTGCCGCTGCTGGTGCTGCTCACCGTCTTCGGTCTGCTGGTCGTCACGGCCACCCCGGTCAACGCCATCCCGCAGCGCCTGCGGCTGCTCGGCGTACGGCTCGGACTCGTCCACGAGGCCGAGCCCGAGGAGTTCAGCGAGGACGACGCGCGCTACGACGATCAGTGGCGCGAGGCGCTGCCCGCGAGCCACCGCCGACGACGGCCGGCCCCCGAGGAGTACGACCCGGACGGCGCGGAGCCGGAGGCACTGTCCCGGCGCCGTTCCCGGCCCCGCAGGTCGGCGGTGCCGCAGCCCGACATGGACCGGCCGATGGACGCGGTGGACGTGGCCGCCGCCGCGGCCGCCGCCCTCGACGGTGCCGTGCTGCACGGCATGCCGCCCTCGCCGATCGTCGCCGACCTGACCCAGGGCGTGAGCACCGGCGACCGTGAGCCGACGACGCCGACGCCGGTTCCGGCCGCCCGCCCGCATCAGGAGAAGCCGAAGGCGGACAGGCAGAAGCAGGAGAAGCCCCCGGCGGGCGTCCTGGACATGACCAAGGAGCCGCCCCGCGAACCCCGCGACCTGCCGCCCCGCGCGGAGCAGCTCCAGCTCTCCGGCGACATCACCTACTCCCTGCCCTCACTCGACCTGCTCACCCGCGGCGGCCCCGGCAAGGCGCGCAGCGCGGCCAACGACGCCATAGTCGAAGCGCTGCGGAAGGTCTTCACGGAGTTCAAGGTGGACGCCGCCGTCACCGGCTTCACCCGCGGCCCGACGGTCACCCGCTATGTCGTGGAACTCGGTCCGGCCGTGAAGGTCGAGCGGGTCACCGCACTGACCAAGAACATCGCGTACGCCGTCGCCAGCCCGGACGTGCGGATCATCAGCCCGATCCCCGGCAAGTCCGCGGTCGGCATCGAGATCCCGAACACCGACCGGGAGATGGTCAACCTCGGAGACGTACTGCGGCTCGCGGAGTCCGCCGAGGACGACGACCCGATGCTGGTCGCCTTCGGCAAGGACGTCGAGGGCGGCTACGTCATGGACTCGCTGGCGAAGATGCCGCACATGCTGGTCGCCGGCGCCACCGGCTCCGGCAAGTCGTCCTGCATCAACTGTCTGATCACCTCGGTCATGATGCGGGCGACCCCGGAGGACGTCCGGATGATCCTCGTCGACCCCAAGCGCGTGGAGCTGACGGCGTACGAGGGCATCCCGCACCTGATCACGCCGATCATCACCAACCCCAAACGGGCCGCCGAGGCGCTGCAGTGGGTCGTCCGCGAGATGGACCTGCGCTACGACGATCTGGCCGCCTACGGCTACCGGCACATCGACGACTTCAACCGCGCGGTGCGCGAGGGCAAGGTCAAGCCGCCCGAAGGCAGCGAGCGGGAGCTTCAGCCGTACCCGTACCTGCTGGTGATCGTCGACGAGCTGGCCGACCTGATGATGGTCGCCCCGCGCGACGTCGAGGACGCCATCGTGCGCATCACCCAGCTCGCGCGGGCGGCCGGCATCCACCTCGTGCTCGCCACCCAGCGGCCCTCCGTCGACGTCGTCACCGGTCTGATCAAGGCGAACGTGCCGTCCCGGCTGGCGTTCGCCACCTCCTCGCTGGCGGACTCGCGGGTCATCCTCGACCAGCCCGGCGCCGAGAAGCTGATCGGCAAGGGCGACGGGCTGTTCCTGCCGATGGGCGCGAACAAACCGACCCGTATGCAGGGCGCGTTCGTGACCGAGGAGGAGGTCGCGGCCGTCGTCCGGCACTGCAAGGACCAGATGGCGCCCGTCTTCCGGGACGACGTCACCGTGGGGGCCAAGCAGAAGAAGGAGATCGACGAGGACATCGGCGACGACCTCGACCTGCTGTGCCAGGCGGCCGAGCTGGTCGTCTCCACCCAGTTCGGCTCGACGTCCATGCTCCAGCGCAAGCTGCGCGTCGGCTTCGCCAAGGCCGGCCGGCTGATGGACCTCATGGAGTCCCGTAACATCGTCGGACCGAGCGAGGGTTCGAAGGCTCGTGACGTTCTTGTGAAGCCTGATGAGCTGGATGGCGTGCTCGCCCTGATCCGGGGGGAGTCTGAAGGGTAGGCGAACGGGACGCGGCCGTCACCTCAGGGCACCCGGGTGGTCGATCGTGACCCAGCTGTAAGGGATCATTGAGCAACCGTTTCCCGTCGGCGTACGTCAAGTTGAGGGAAACGACAAACTGCAGGTCCACCATCGGGATGTCGGGCCATTCCGATGGCGTACAAAGTCCGACCGCCCGGTTGCCCCACCCTCTCGTACCCCTCCTAGACTGAACCTCCAGCACAGGCGGCTACACGCTCGAAAGGCGCCCCCGTGTCCATCGGCAACTCCCCTGAAGACGAGCGTCCGTTCGAAGACGTTTCCGAGGAAGCCCGCCCCTCCGTCGGCCGAGCGCTGCAGCAGGCGCGCATCGCGGCCGGGCTCACCGTCGACGACGTCAGTACCGCCACCCGCGTCCGTATCGGCATCGTGCGCGCCATCGAGGCGGACGACTTCGCGCCCTGCGGCGGCGACGTCTACGCACGCGGGCACATCCGGACCCTGGCCAAGGCCGTGCACCTCGACCCGGCCCCGCTGATCGCCCAGTTCGAGACCGAGCACGGCGGCGGCCGTCCGGCCCCGACCCCGGCCGCCCCCCTCTTCGAGGCGGAACGCATCCGTCCGGAGCGGCGCGGACCCAACTGGACCGCGGCCATGGTCGCCGCGATCGTCGTCGTGATCGGCTTCGTCGGCTTCACGATGGTCAAGGGCGAGGACGAAGGCGGCAAGACGAACGTCGCCGACGACGCCACACCCAGCAAAAAGGCCTCACCCACCCCCAAGTCCAAGAAGCCCGTCGACCCCGAGCCGAAGCCGTCGGACAGCGCCATCGCCGCCGCACCGCAGGACAAGGTGACGGTCCAGGTCACCGCCGCCGACGGGCGCAGCTGGATCTCCGCCAAGGACCACAACGGCCGTCTGCTGTTCGACGGACTGCTCAAGCAGGGCGAATCCAAGACGTTCCAGGACAGTTCCAAGATCAACCTGGTGCTCGGCGACGCCGGCGCGATCGACCTGTTCGTCAACGGCAAGAAGATCGAGGACGACTGGCAGCCGGGCGCCGTCGAGCGCCTGACCTACACCAAGGGCGACCCGCAGGCCGGATAAGCGGTACCGAAGCACACATCGGCGACGGGGTCGGTCATGATCGGCCAACCCCGTCGACGTGGGGTGTCGGCGGGACGAAGTAGTCTTGAGTCCATGCCTGAACGCCGTACCGTCGCACTCGTCACCCTTGGCTGCGCCCGTAACGAGGTGGACTCGGAGGAGCTCGCAGGCCGTTTGGAGGCGGACGGCTGGCAGCTCGTCGAGGACGCCGAGGACGCCGACGTCGCCGTCGTGAACACCTGTGGATTCGTCGAAGCCGCGAAGAAGGACTCGGTCGACGCCCTCCTGGAGGCCAACGACCTCAAGGGGCATGGAAGAACGCAGGCCGTCGTCGCCGTCGGCTGCATGGCCGAGCGGTACGGCAAGGAACTCGCCGAGGCCCTGCCCGAGGCCGACGGCGTGCTCGGCTTCGACGACTACACCGACATCTCCGACCGCCTCCAGACCATTCTGAACGGCGGCATCCACGCCTCCCACACCCCGCGCGACCGGCGCAAGCTGCTGCCGATCAGCCCGGCCGAGCGGCAGGACTCCGCCGCCTCCGTCGCGCTCCCGGGACACGGCCCGGTGGACCTCCCCGAGGGCCTCGCCCCGGCCTCCGGGCCCCGCGCGCCCCTGCGCCGCCGGCTCGACGGCTCCCCGGTGGCCTCCGTGAAGCTCGCCTCCGGCTGCGACCGGCGCTGCTCCTTCTGCGCCATCCCCTCCTTCCGCGGCTCCTTCATCTCCCGCCGCCCCAGCGACGTGCTGAACGAGACACGCTGGTTGGCCGAACAGGGCGTGAAGGAGATCATGCTGGTCTCCGAGAACAACACCTCCTACGGCAAGGACCTGGGCGACATCCGCCTGCTGGAGTCCCTGCTGCCCGAGCTCGCCGAGGTCGACGGCCTCGAGCGGGTACGGGTCAGCTACCTGCAGCCGGCCGAGATGCGGCCCGGCCTGATCGACGTGCTGACCTCCACCCCGAAGGTCGCCCCCTACTTCGACCTGTCCTTCCAGCACTCCGCGCCCGATGTGCTGCGCGCGATGCGCCGCTTCGGCGACACCGACCGGTTCCTCGAACTGCTCGACACCATTCGGAGCAAGGCGCCCCAGGCCGGTGTCCGTTCCAACTTCATCGTCGGCTTCCCCGGCGAGTCCGCGGCCGACCTGGCCGAGCTGGAGCGCTTCCTGAACCACGCGCGGCTCGACGCCATCGGCGTCTTCGGCTACTCCGACGAGGAGGGCACCGAGGCGGCGACGTACGAGCACAAGCTGGACGAGGAGATCGTGGCCGAGCGGCTGGCCCGTGTCTCGCGGCTGGCCGAGGAGCTCGTCTCGCAGCGCGCCGAGGAGCGGGTCGGCGAGACCGTGCACGTGCTGGTGGAGTCCGTGGACGAGGAAGAGGGCGTGTACGGGCGGGCGGCGCACCAGGCTCCCGAGACGGACGGCCAGGTGCTGCTCACGAGCGGCGAGGGTGTGAGCGTCGGCCGTATGGTCGAGGCGAAGGTGGTGGGCACGGAAGGTGTCGACCTGGTGGCCGAGCCGCTTGCCCAGGGTTCGCTCGCGTGGAGTGAGGAGGCGGGCAGATGACGGGTGTCCCGGCATCGGCGGCGGGTGGCCCCTCCGGCGCGAGGAGGGCGGCGGGCACCGCGCCCGGAGGCCTGCCGGGGTCCGGCCGCGCGGTCGCGCGTGAGGCGCGCGGCGCGGCTCCGGGCTCGTCCGGCGGCGGCACGGGCGGGGCACACGCGCACGGCGACGAGACGGCTCCGGTCACCTCGTTCCACGACGGCGTCGACTCCGAGGACGGCACCAGGCCCGCGCGGGGAGCGAAGATCGCGGCGGCGGCCGTCAACCAGGCCAGCGTCTGGAACATCGCCAACCTGCTCACCATGCTCCGGCTGCTGCTGGTGCCGGCGTTCGTGATGCTGATGCTCGCCAACGGCGGTCACGACCCGGCGTGGCGGTCGTTCGCCTGGGCAGCCTTCGCCATCGCCATGATCACCGACCTGTTCGACGGGCATCTGGCGCGCACCTACAACCTCGTCACCGACTTCGGGAAGATCGCCGATCCCATCGCCGACAAGGCGATCATGGGAGCGGCGCTGATCTGTCTCTCGGCGCTGGGCGATCTGCCGTGGTGGGTCACCGGCGTCATCCTCGGCCGGGAACTCGGCATCACCCTCTTGCGTTTTCTGGTCATCCGCTACGGCGTCATCCCCGCCAGCCGAGGGGGCAAGCTCAAGACCCTCACGCAGGGCATCGCGGTCGGTATGTACGTCCTGGCGCTGACCGGGTGGCTGGCCACCCTGCGGTGGTGGGTGATGGCTGCGGCGGTCGTGCTGACCGTGGCGACCGGGCTCGACTATGTGAAACAGGCCATTGTGCTCCGCAGGCGGGGAATCGCCGAGCGCAAGGCGGCGTTGGAGGAGACGGAAGCGTGAGTTCGAGGGCCTCCGACGTGGTGCGACTACTCACCGTCAACGGCGGAACGCTCGCCGTCGCCGAGTCGCTGACCGGTGGCCTGGTGGCGGCGGAGATCACGTCGGTGCCGGGGGCGTCCAAGGTCTTCCGGGGCTCGGTGACGGCCTACGCCACCGACCTGAAGCAGCGGCTGCTCGGCGTGGACGCCACTCTGCTGGCGCAGCGCGGAGCCGTGGATGAGCAGGTGGCGGCCCAGATGGCGGCCGGTGTCCGGGCAGCTCTGGGCGCCGACTGGGGCATCGCCACCACGGGCGTCGCCGGTCCGGACCCTCAGGACGGACAGGCCGTCGGAACGGTGTTCGTGGCCGTGGACGGGCCTTCCGACCCCGGCTCCCCTTCCGCCGGTGGCGGAAAAGTGGAGCATCTGCGGTTGAACGGCGACCGCGCGGAAATTCGTATGGAGAGTGTACGGAGCGTGCTCGCGCTGCTTCTGACGGAGCTTGCGGGCGAACAGACCGGGAATGAGCGGGCACAGGATACGGAACGGAACGGGGGGTTTTGATGTTTGCAGCCCTGAGTGAACACGACATCGCTCCCCGCACGGCCGCGGCGCGAGGCGGTACGGTGGGGCGAGAAGGATGCGGCTACGCGGTCCGAGGAGGGAGCCACCGATGATTCTGCTCCGTCGCCTGCTGGGTGACGTGCTGCGTCGGCAGCGCCAGCGCCAGGGCCGTACTCTGCGCGAAGTCTCCTCGTCCGCCCGAGTCTCACTCGGCTATCTCTCCGAGGTGGAGCGGGGGCAGAAGGAGGCTTCCTCCGAACTGCTCTCCGCCATCTGCGACGCGCTGGACGTACGGATGTCCGAGCTCATGCGGGAAGTGAGCGACGAGCTCGCCCTCGCCGAGCTGGCCCAGTCTGCTGCAGCGACCCCCAGCGAACCCGTACCCACGCCGGTTCGTCCGATGCTGGGTTCTGTTTCGGTGACCGGTGTGCCACCGGAACGGGTGACCATCAAGGCGCCCGCCGAGGCGGTGGACGTCGTCGCCGCGTGAGCACGGCGTCCGGCGCCTGCGCGGTGTGAGTTTGTGAGATGCCCCGGTAGGGGCCCTTCCGGAGATCCGGAGGGGTGCCGCCGGGGTTTTCGCATGCACGGGCGCTTCCGGAGTGTGCCCGGTGTGCGTTTGCCGGTGCCGGACGGGGCCGTCATCGTTGAAGGACGAGGCGGGGGTCAGCCACGGAGGTGCGGATGTACGTCGTGAAGAGCCCGTTGTCCGACGAGAACCTGAAGACCGTGTCCGAGGCGCTGCAAGGTGCCCTGGCCGACCTGGTGGACCTCGCCCTGGTGGCGAAGCAGATCCACTGGAACGTGGTCGGACCGCGCTTCCGCAGTGTGCATCTCCAGCTCGACGAGGTCGTGGCTCTGGCACGTCAGCACTCCGACACCGTGGCCGAGCGCGCGGCGGCCCTCGGTGTCTCGCCCGACGGGCGGGCCGCGACGGTGGCCGTCGGCAGCGGGATCGGCGTGACGCCGGAGGGCTGGGTCGACGACTCGACGGCGGTGAGCACGATGGTGGACGCGCTGGGTGCGGTGATCGCCCGGATGCGCGAGCGGGTGACGTCGACCGAGGAGCCGGATCCGGTGAGCCAGGACATCCTCATCGCGGTCACCGGGGACCTCGAGAAGCAGCACTGGATGTTCCAGGCCGAGAACGGGTGACCGACCCGGCCGTATCGGGATGCGGCCCCGGGCCGGTAGTGCGCTGGACGGCCGTTGTGGCGTTCGGGGCACTGTGGTGGTGGGCGGTGCTGCGGCTGCTGCTGGTGCCCGGCGCCGGTGCGCTGGAAGGGGCGGTCGCGGCCGGCGGGTGGGGGCTCAGTGTGCTGCCGGTGCACTGCATGCCCAAGGCCCGTGCACAGGGGGCCCTGGCGGCGGGGCGGTGGCGGCGGGCCTGGCGGCCGGGCGCACCTCACGAGCGGTACTGAGTGTGCGGTGCGCGATGTCTGTGACCGGTCGATCAGCGGGACCGCGACCGGTCGGATCAGCGGGACCGCGCGGGGGCCGGACCCGGCTGGCAGGTGGGGCACCAGTACGTGGGGCGCTCGCGGGAGCCGTCGCCCTGGTCGGCGACCCGGACGGGCGTGCGGCAGCGCAGACAGGGGCGGCGGGCGCGGCCGTACACGAAGAGGTCCTGGCCGCGCCGCCCCGTCGTGCTGCGAATCGGGCGTTCGCGGTTGAACTCCAGCAGTCTTCGGGCGAGTTCCGGCAGTTTCGCCGTACGGTCGGCGGGCAGGTCGCCCACGGGAAGCCAGGGCGTGGCGCCCAGCAGGAAGCAGAGCTCGCTCTTGAAGACATTGCCGATACCGGCCAGGTTCCGCTGGTCGAGAAGGGCCTCACCGAGCGGACGGGCCGGGTCCTTCAGAAGGTTGGCCAAGGCGACGTCGGGATCCCAGTCAGGGCCGAGGAGGTCGGGTCCGAGGTGGCCGACCGCGCGGTCCTCGTCGCCGGTGCGGATCAGTTCCAGCACGGGCAGCCGATAGCCGACGGCCGTGCGCTCGGCGTTGCCGAGGATCGCGCGGATCTGGTGCGCCGGACCACCGTTCCAGCGCTGCCCGTCGGCGAACACCCGCCAGGATCCGTCCATCCTCAGGTGCGAGTGCAGGGTCAGGCCGCCCTCGATGCGGGTCAGCAGGTGCTTGCCGCGCGGAGTGACGTCCAGCACCGTGCGGCCCGTGAGATCGGCCGTGGCGTACCGGGGCACCCGAAGGTCGCTGCGGGTCAGCACCCTGCCCGCGAGGGCATCGTGCAGCCGCCGCGCGGCCTGCCAGACCGTATCTCCTTCGGGCATGGGTCAAGGGTGACACGTCGGACGGGGCGGGGCCGGGCGCGCGGTCGGCCGTCTTGGGAGGGCGGCAGGCCGTCGACGCTGCCCAGCAGTGGGCGCAGGGTGCCCGGCGGGGCTGTTGGGCCTCGCGGGGTGCTGTGACAGGTGGGCGTGGCCGGCCGGGGCCGTTCCCGGTGGGCGGTGGGGGCCGCGGGGTCCCTTCAGGAGCGGCGGGCCCCTCCGCGCACTCGGGCCGCTGGAATCAGGGGGCCGGGCCGGTCGGCCGGGTCACGCGCGCAGGCGCAGGCCCCGGGGGGTGGCCACGAAGCCCGCGGTCTCCAGGAGGGCGCCGAGGGGGGACGTGAGGGCGGAGGTGCCGTTGACGCGCTCCACCGTGACCGTGCCGAGGGAGCCCGCGCGGGCTGCCGCGGCGAGGGCTTCGGCGGCGGCCGGCAGACGGGGGTCCGAGGCGGGTTCGCCGTCGGGGGCCGCGGGCCAGGCCAGCAGCGTCTTGCCGCCGCGTTCCATGTAGAGCGTCAGTTCGCCGTCCACCAGCACCACCAGGGAGCCCGCCTTGCGGCCGGGCTTGTGCCCGGCACCGGTCGGGGGCTCGGGCCAGCCCAGCGCGGCACCGTAGGCGTTCGCCGGGTCCGCGGCCGCGAGGACGACGGCCCGCGCGATGGCGTCGGGGCCGGTGCGGCGGCCGGCGAAGGGGTCGTACGACGGACGTCCGCCGTTCTGCCAGGAGGGCGGGGCCTGCGGGGCCGGATCGCGCGGCGAGACGTAGTCGCCCGCTGAGAGGCGCGGGTACGGGCCGTCGTCCGGGCCGGGGAAACCGTCGCCGTCCAGGGCCGTCTCGAAGGGGGCTGGTCCGCCGTCGAAGGGACCGGGCGCCGCGTCCGGGGCGGCCGGGAGGGCCTCTCCCCGCTCGCGGGCGTTGGCCGCCGCGCGGAGGCGGTCCACGGCACCGTCCATCGCGAACTGGGCGGCGCCCAGACCCTCGACCACATAGCCGCGACGGGCCTGTCCGGTCTCCTCGAAGGCCGACAGGATGCGGTACGTCGCCGAGAACCCGCCCTCGACGCCCTCCGCGGCGACCGCTCCCCGCGTCACCACACCGTGCCGGTCCAGCAGGGTGTGGGCCAGCGCGTGCGCGCGGACCGTGGGGTCGGCCTCCCGGGCGGGGGTCAGGGACCAGCGTCCGGCGACGGTCGGCGGACCGGTGCGCGAGGCGGTCCGGGCGGCCGCCGTGAGCGAGCCGTACCGCCCGCGCGGGACGGAGCGCTTCGCGCGGTGGGCGGTGGACCCGGCCGTGCGGCCGGAGCCCAGCAGCGAGCGCAGGGGGGTGAGCGTGTCATTGGTGAGCCGCCCGGACCAGGCGAGGTCCCACAGTGCGTCGGCCAGTTGGGGATCGGTGGCCTCGGGGTGGGTGGTGGCGCGGACCTGGTCGGCGATCTGGCGGAAGAAGAGGCCGTAGCCGCCGGTGAGGGTGTCCAGCACCGACTGGTGGAGCGCGGTGAGCTCCAGCGGGTGCGGAGGCGGCAGGAGCAGCGGGGCCGTGTCCGCGAGATAGAGGGAGACCCAGCCGTCCTTGCCGGGGAGCGAACCGGCACCGGCCCACACCACCTCTCCGGCGGCCGTGAGCTCGTCCAGCATCCCGGGGGTGTAGTTCGCCACCCGGGACGGCAGGACCAGCTTCTCCAGGGCGGACGCGGGCACGGACGCGCCCTGCAGCTGCTCGACGGCGCGCACCAGGCCGTCGATGCCGCGCAGGGTGTGCCCCTTGCCGATGTGCTGCCACTGGGGGAGGAACTGGGCGAGCGAGGCCGGTGGCACCGGCTCCAGCTCGTGCCGCAAAGCGGCCAGGGAACGGCGGCGCAGCCTGCGCAGCACGGCGGCGTCGCACCACTCCTGTCCGATCCCGGCCGGATGGAACTCGCCCTGGACGACCCGGCCCGCCGCCGAGAGCCGCTGCAGGGCGCCCTCGGTGACCGCCACGCCGAGGCCGAAGCGGGCCGCCGCCGTGGCCGAGGTGAACGGGCCGTGGGTGCGTGCGTACCGCGCGAGGAGGTCGCCCAGGGGGTCCTTGACGGGTTCGGTGAACGCCTCCGGCACACCGACCGGAAGTGCCGTGCCCAGCGCGTCACGCAACCGGCCGGCGTCCTCCACGGCCGCCCAGTGGTCGGTACCGGCCACCCGCACCCGGATGGCGCGCCGCGCGGAGGCGAGCTCCCGCGCCCACGCCGGCTCCGCGCCGCGCTCGGCGAGCTCGGCGTCGGTGAGCGGGCCCAGCAGCCGCAACAGGTCGGCCACGCCCTCCGCGTCCTTCACGCGCCGGTCCTCGCTGAGCCACTGCAGCTCACGCTCCAGCTCGGTCAGCACCTCGGCGTCGAGGAGCTCGCGCAGCTCCGCCTGGCCGAGCAGCTCGGCCAGGAGCCGCGAGTCCAGCGACAGCGCGGCGGCGCGGCGCTCGGCGAGCGGGGAGTCGCCCTCGTACAGGAACTGGGCGACGTACCCGAACAGCAGGGAGCGGGCGAAGGGCGACGGCTCGGGGGTGGTCACCTCCACCAGCCGCACCTTGCGGGACTCCAGGTCGCCCATCAGCTCGACGAGTCCGGGAACGTCGAAGACGTCCTGGAGGCATTCGCGGACGGCTTCCAGGACGATCGGGAACGAGCCGAACTCCCCGGCCACCTGCAGCAGCTGGGAGGCACGCTGACGCTGCTGCCACAGCGGGGTGCGCCTGCCGGGGTTGCGGCGGGGCAGCAGCAGCGCGCGGGCGGCGCACTCGCGGAACCGCGACGCGAACAGGGCCGAGCCGCCCACCTGGTCGGTGACGACCTGGTCGACCTCGCCCTTGTCGAAGACGACGTCGCCGGCTCCCACGGGGGCCTGGTCCGCGTCGTACTCGGTGCCGGCCTTCATCGGCTCCTGGTCGAGCAGGTCGAGACTCATCAGGTCGGCGTCCGGCAGCCGCAGCACGATGCCGTCGTCGGCGTGCATCACCTGGGCGTCCATGCCGTACCGCTCGGAGAGGCGGGCGCCCAGCGCGAGGGCCCACGGGGCGTGCACCTGGGCACCGAACGGGGAGTGCACGACGACCCGCCAGTCGCCCAGTTCGTCGCGGAAGCGCTCGACGACGATGGTGCGGTCGTCGGGCACGTGGCCGCAGGCCTCACGCTGCTCGTCGAGGTAGGACAGCACGTTGTCCGCGGCCCAGGCGTCCAGCCCCGCCGCGACGAGCCGCAGCCGGGCGTCGTCCCTGGACAGCGCGCCCACCTCGCGCAGGAAGGCGCCCACCGCGCGGCCGAGCTCCAGTGGCCGGCCCAGCTGGTCGCCCTTCCAGAACGGCAGCCGGCCCGGCACTCCCGGCGCCGGGGAGACGAGGACCCGGTCGCGGGTGATGTCCTCGATGCGCCAGGAACTGGTGCCGAGGGTGAAGACGTCACCCACGCGGGACTCGTAGACCATCTCCTCGTCCAGCTCGCCGACCCGCCCACCGCCCTTCTTCGGGTCGGAGCCCGCGAGGAACACCCCGAAGAGGCCACGGTCGGGGATCGTCCCCCCGGAGGTGACGGCCAGCCGCTGGGCGCCGGGACGGCCGGTGATCTCGCCCGTGACCCGGTCCCACACCACGCGCGGGCGCAGCTCCGCGAAGGCGTCGGACGGGTAGCGGCCGGCGAGCATGTCCAGCACGCCCGTGAAGGCGGACTCGGGCAGGGAGGCGAAGGGCGCCGTGCGGCGGACCAGGGCGAGCAGGTCGTCCAGCTGCCAGGTGTCCATGGCCGTCATGGCGACGAGCTGCTGGGCCAGGACGTCGAGCGGATTGGCGGGGACCCTCAGGGACTCGATCGCCCCGGTGCGCATCCGCTCGGTGACCACGGCCGCCTGCACCAGGTCGCCCCGGTACTTCGGGAACACGACGCCCGTGGAGACCGCGCCCACCTGGTGTCCCGCGCGGCCGACCCGCTGGAGGCCGGAGGCGACGGACGGCGGGGACTCCACCTGCACCACCAGGTCGACGGCGCCCATGTCGATGCCGAGCTCCAGGCTGGACGTGGCGACCACCGCAGGCAGCCGGCCCGCCTTGAGGTCCTCCTCCACCAGGGCGCGCTGCTCCTTGGACACCGAACCGTGGTGGGCGCGCGCGATGACCGCGGGCGCTCCCTGGGCGGCCCCGGAACCGCCCATGAGCTCGGCAGGGGAGTGGTGCTCGTCCAGCGGCTCCCCGGTGGCCCGCTCGTAGGCGATCTCGTTGAGCCGGTTGCACAGGCGCTCGGCGAGGCGGCGGGAGTTGGCGAACACGATGGTCGAGCGGTGCGACTGCACCAGGTCGGTGATCCGCTCCTCGACATGCGGCCAGATCGACGGGCGTTCGGCACCCTCCGCACCCTCGGCGACCGGGGAACCGCCCAGCTCCCCCAGGTCCTCCACGGGCACCACCACGGAGAGGTCGAACTCCTTGCCGGACTCCGGCTGCACGATCTCCACCTTGCGGCGCGGGGAGAGGTACCGGGCGACCTCGTCCACCGGGCGCACCGTCGCCGAGAGACCGATGCGGCGGGCCGGGCGGGGCAGCAGCTCGTCCAGCCGCTCCAGGGAGAGAGCCAGATGCGCGCCGCGCTTGGTGCCCGCGACCGCGTGCACCTCGTCCAGGATCACCGTCTCCACGCCCGTCAGCGCGTCGCGCGTGGCGGACGTCAGCATCAGGAACAGCGACTCCGGGGTGGTGATCAGGATGTCCGGCGGCCGGGTGGCCAGGGAGCGGCGCTCGGCCGGCGGGGTGTCGCCGGAGCGGATGCCGACCTTCACCTCGGGCTCCGGCAGCCCCAGCCGCACGGACTCCTGGCGGATGCCGGTCAGCGGGCTGCGGAGGTTGCGCTCGACGTCGACGGCCAGGGCCTTCAGCGGCGAGACGTAGAGAACGCGGCACCGCTTCTTGGGGTCGGCGGGCGGAGGTGCGGAGGCCAGCTCGTCGAGGGCGGCGAGGAAGGCGGCCAGGGTCTTCCCGGAACCGGTGGGGGCGACCACCAGCACGTCCGAGCCCTCCCCGATGGCCCGCCACGCCCCTGCCTGGGCGGCGGTGGGCGCGGAGAACGCCCCCGTGAACCAGCCGCGGGTCGCGGGGGAGAAGCCGTCCAGGGCTCGGTGCGGATCGCTGACCATGCGTCCATCGTGCACCCGGCCACTGACATTCGGGCCGGGGGACGGGCGGGGGCCGGCCGGGCCCGCGTGACAATGGCCGTATGGCGGAATCGCGCAAGGAGCGAGCGCGGCACTGGCAGTACGACGAGCTGCCCGGTGTCGATCTGCTGCGGGCCCGGTACATACGCAAGACGTTCGTCCGGCACACCCACGAGCACTTCGTGATCGCCGCCATCGCCGACGGGGTGGAGGTGTTCCACCACGGCTCCGGCGACGTGTACGCGGGCGCCGGAGCGCTCGCCCTGGTCAACCCGGACACCCCGCACACGGGCAGGGCGGGTGTCCCCGAGGGATGGCAGTACGGTGCGGTGTACCCGTCGCCGGACGTGGTGGCCGCGATCGCCGCCGAGACCACCACGCTGCGCGGGGCGCCGGGATTCGTGACGCCGGTGCTCGACGATCCGTACACCGTGCAGCTGGTGCACCAGGTGCTGCGGGCCACCGACGAGGGCAACGCGCTGGCCGCCGACACGCTGCTCCGCGTGGCGGTGACCCGGCTGCTGCGGCTGAACGGCGGGACGCTGCCGCGACGCGAGGTGCCCACGGCGGGCGCCCGGATCGCGGCACGCGCGCGTGCCGTGCTGGAGGAGCGGATGGCCGCGCCACCGACCCTGGAGCGGCTGGCCGCCGAACTCGGTACCAGCCCGTTCGCGCTGCTGCGCGCGTTCCGGGACACCTACGGGATGCCGCCGCACACCTGGCTCACCGACGCGCGGGTACGGCGGGCACGGCGGCTGCTGGACGCGGGGACGGCGCCGTCGGAGGCCGCCCTGACGGTGGGTTTCACCGACCAGCCGCATCTCAACCGGCACTTCAGCCGGATCGTTGGCGTGCCGCCGGGCGCCTACCAGCGTGAGCGCAAGAACGTACAAGACGCGCGGGATCGCCGTCCCGTACCGTCCGGGGCGTGGCAGTGGAACGGACTACAGCAGCACCCGCGGACATACGGGACGACGGCGGAGGAAAGCCCGACGGCGCCGTCGTACGGGACGCGCTCGGCGTCGGGATCGCCGTCGGACTCTCCGGGTTCGCCTTCGGAGTGACCTCGGCGGGCAGTGGGCTCACCCTGCTGCAGACCTGCGCGCTGAGCCTGCTGGTGTTCACCGGCGCCTCCCAGTTCGCGCTGGTGGGAGCCCTGGCCGCCGGAGGGGGGCCCTTCACCGCCGCCGCGGGGGCGTTCTTCCTGGGCGTGCGCAACGCCTTCTACGGGCTGCGGCTGTCGCAGCTGCTGGCGCTTCCCCGCGCGGTGCGGCCGTTCGCCGCCCAGTGGGTCATCGACGAGACGGCCGCCGTGTCGCTCGCCCAGCCCACCCGGCGCAGCGCACGCATCGGCTTCCTGGTGACCGGGCTCAGCCTGTACGTCCTGTGGAACCTCACGACGCTGCTCGGTGCGCTGGGCGCGGAGGCCATCGGGGACACCGACGCGTGGGGGCTGGACGCGGCCGGCCCGGCGGTCTTCCTGGCGCTGCTCGCCCCGATGCTGCGGACCGGCACCGAGCGGACCGTCGCCGGTGTCGCCGTCCTGCTGGGGCTCGGCCTGCTGCCCGTCCTGCCGGCCGGGGTGCCGGTCCTGGTGGCCGCGCTCGCGGCACCGGCCGTCCTGTGGGCGCAGGGCCGCAGAAGTGTGGCGCGCGGCGACGTGAGGGAGGAGAAGCGTTGAACATCTGGATCGCGATCGGCGTGACCGTCCTCGGCTGCTACGCCGTGAAGCTGGCGGGGCTGCTGGTGCCCGCCGGGGTCCTCGAACGCCCCCTCGTCAGGCGTCTGGCCGCGCTCCTGCCGGTCGCCCTGCTCGCGGCCCTGACGGCCCAGCAGACCTTCTCCGACGGCCAGGCCCTGGTCCTGGACGCCCGCGCGGCCGGACTGGCGGCCGCCGCGGTCGCCCTGGTCCTGCGCGCCCCGTTCCTGCTCGTCGTCGGGGCGGCGGTCGTGGTGACGGCGGGGGTGCGGGCACTGGGCGGGTGAGACTCCCCCCGCGGGCGGCCACACGGGCATGAACGCCGCCGCGAGGCACGACGCTCAGTCGACGGCGCGGCCGTATGCCACCAGGGTGCGCAGGGCCTCGATCGTCACCAGCGAGCGGGCCTCCAGGGACGGGCCAGGGGCCCACTGGCGCCAGCGGACGGGCCAGCCGCCGTCCTCCCGCTGCTCGGCCGAGAGGAAGTCCAGGGAGCGTGTCATCTCCTCGTCGGTGAACCACGCGCGCGCCAGGGAGCCGGGCGTCCGCGCGTAGTCGTGCGGGAAGTGGTGCTCGCCCGGGGCGTAGCCGGCTGCGACCGGGTACGCCCCGAGGTCGTCCGGGTCGAGGGCCGCGAGCCGCTGCTCGCGCACCAGACGGCCCAGCCGCTCGGCGGCGGCCTTCGCGCGGGCGCGGTCCGGCGCGTGGTCCAGGAAGGCCACGGCGGCCTCGATCTCGTAGGGGTGCGACCTCTCCAGCCACTCCGCTGCCTGCCAGCAGAAGTCCGTGGCGCGGAAGAGCCAGGCGTGCCACACCCCGTTGCGGTGCAGCAGCCCCACCACCGGCCCGGTGGCCAGCAGCTCGCCGGGCGGGTCGTCCACGACCGGGACGAAGGGCGCCACCGGGTAGCCGCGCTGACTCGGATGGATTCCCGGAAGCGCGCCGTCCGCCGTGGAGACGGACGTCAGATAGCGGCACACGTCCTCCGCGCGCCGGCCGCCGCAGCGCCCCACGGCGTCCAGCACGCGCAGCGCGCGGGCGGTGTGCAGCGGCTGGCTGACCGGGCCGCGCAGATCGGGCTCCAGCACATGGCCGTATCCGCCGTCGTCGTTGCGGTAGGCGTCCAGCGCCCTCTCCACCGGAGCGGCGTCGCCGCCGCGGAAGTGGTGGGCGAAGAGATGCTGCTCGAGCACCCGCGCGGTGAGCCAGATGAACCGCTCCGCCCGCGCGAGCGCGCCGCGCGGCGGTGTCGTCGGGGGCGGTGGGGCAGCTCCGGTGTCGGCCATGGGACCGACCGTAGGCGCAAAGCGGCGCCGGCAGGCGCGGTGGACCGGGGGCACCCCCACAGGCGGGATACTGGAGGCATGCGGTTGACGGTTTTCTGGGAGCGGATGGCGGAGCACTTCGGCGCGGGCTACGCCGACACCTTCGCGCGCGACCATGTCATGGCCGAGCTCGGCGGGCGCACCGTGTACGAGGCGCTGGCGGCCGGCTGGGACGCCAAGGACGTCTGGCAGGTGGTCTGCACGGTGATGGACGTTCCCCGGGAAATGCGCTGATCGTCACAGAGACAACCCGGGTGCGGACGACCGCCACCCGTGTGGGTGAAACTTGAGCCGTGGCACCCACTGACGAGACCGGGCCGGCGGACCGGCACCCCACCCCGCCCGGCGCGCCGTCGCCCGCAGAGCCTCCGGTGGGCCCCACGGCTGCGCCGGGCGCCCGTATGCCGCGCTGGCTGCCGCGCGCCATGGTGCTCGCGCTCGCGCTCATCGCCGTGTTCCAGCTGGGCAGCTGGGCCTTCCACCAGCTCACCGGCCTGCTGATCAACGTCCTGATCGCGTTCTTCCTGGCGCTCGCCGTCGAACCCGCGGTGAGCTGGATGGCCGCGCGCGGGGTGCGCCGGGGTCTGGGCACCTTCCTCGTCTTCCTGGGCATCCTGGTCGCGGGGGCGGGTTTCGTCACGCTGCTCGGATCCATGCTCGCGGGGCAGATCGTCAAGATCGTCGAAGACTTCCCCAACTATCTCGACTCCGTGATCAACTGGATCAACACCCACTTCGACACCGAGCTGCGCCGGGTGGACATCCAGGAGGGCCTGCTGCGCTCCGACTGGCTGCGCACCTACGTCCAGAACAGCGCCACCGGGGTGCTGGACGTGTCCGCGCAGGTGCTCGGCGGTCTCTTCCAGCTGCTGACCGTCGCCCTGTTCTCGTTCTACTTCGCCGCCGACGGTCCGCGGCTGCGGCGCACCGTCTGCTCCCTGCTGCCGCCCGCGCGGCAGGCCGAGGTGCTGCGCGCGTGGGAGATCGCCGTGAACAAGACCGGCGGTTACCTGTACTCGCGCGGACTGATGGCACTCGTCTCCGGCCTGGCGCACTTCGTCCTGCTGGAGTTCCTCGAGGTGCCCTACGCGCCCGTGCTGGCCGTGTGGGTGGGGCTGGTGTCGCAGTTCATCCCCACCATCGGCACGTATCTCGCGGGCGCGCTGCCCATGCTCATCGCCTTCACGGTCGACCCCTGGTACGCGCTGTGGGTGCTGATCTTCGTGGTGATCTACCAGCAGTTCGAGAACTACGTGCTCCAGCCCAAGCTGACCTCCAGGACCGTGGACATCCACCCGGCGGTCGCCTTCGGGTCGGTCGTCGCGGGCACCGCCCTGCTGGGCGCGGTGGGGGCGCTGATCGCCATCCCCGCCGTCGCCACCCTCCAGGCGTTCCTGGGTGCGTACGTGAAGCGGTACGACGTCACGGACGACCCCCGTGTGCACGGTCACCGCGGCCCTGGCGACGGGCCGCGCATGCTCGTGCGCGCCCGCCGGTTGTGGATCGGCAGGCCGGGCGCGGCGCGCCCCGGTGACTCGGACACCGAGCCTTCCTGAACCCGGCCGCCCATCCGCGGGTGCGGCGCGGCGCGGCTTGACACGAAAATCGAACATCTATTCTTATGGGAGCGCCGGTGAGGCTCAGCGAAGGGCGTTCCGTCCCGGTTGGGGCAGAAAGGTGCCTTCGTTATCCACAGGCCGGACGTGCGTCGGGGCGCGTTGTCAGTGGCAGGCGTTAGCGTCTTTGACGTGAAGCGATCGACTCAAGCAAACCGGGTGGAACCCATGGCAGGAACCGACCGCGAGAAGGCGCTCGACGCCGCGCTCGCACAGATTGAACGGCAATTCGGCAAAGGCGCGGTCATGCGCATGGGCGAGCGCTCGAAGGAGCCCATCGAGGTCATCCCGACCGGGTCGACCGCGCTCGACGTGGCCCTCGGCGTCGGCGGTCTGCCGCGCGGCCGTGTGGTGGAGATCTACGGACCGGAATCCTCCGGTAAGACGACACTGACGCTGCACGCGGTGGCCAACGCGCAGAAGGCCGGCGGCCAGGTCGCCTTCGTGGACGCCGAGCACGCCCTCGACCCCGAGTACGCGAAGAAGCTCGGCGTCGACATCGACAACCTGATCCTGTCCCAGCCGGACAACGGCGAGCAGGCTCTGGAGATCGTGGACATGCTGGTCCGCTCCGGGGCCCTCGACCTCATCGTCATCGACTCCGTCGCCGCGCTCGTCCCGCGCGCCGAGATCGAAGGCGAGATGGGCGACAGCCACGTGGGTCTGCAGGCCCGCCTGATGAGCCAGGCCCTGCGGAAGATCACCAGCGCGCTCAACCAGTCCAAGACCACCGCGATCTTCATCAACCAGCTCCGCGAGAAGATCGGCGTGATGTTCGGCTCCCCGGAGACCACGACCGGTGGCCGCGCCCTGAAGTTCTACGCCTCGGTGCGTATCGACATCCGCCGCATCGAGACCCTCAAGGACGGCACCGAGGCGGTCGGCAACCGCACCCGCTGCAAGGTCGTCAAGAACAAGGTGGCGCCGCCCTTCAAGCAGGCCGAGTTCGACATCCTCTACGGCCAGGGCATCAGCCGCGAAGGCGGCCTGATCGACATGGGCGTGGAGCACGGCTTCGTCCGCAAGGCCGGCGCCTGGTACACGTACGAGGGCGACCAGCTCGGCCAGGGCAAGGAGAACGCCCGCAACTTCCTGAAGGACAACCCCGACCTCGCCAACGAGATCGAGAAGAAGATCAAGGAGAAGCTGGGCGTCGGCGTGCGGCCGGAGGACCCCGCCGCCGAGCAGGGCGCGGACGCCGTCAGCGCGGCTGCGGCCGAGCCGGCCGCGGTACCGGCCCCGGCGGCCAAGGGCTCCAAGTCCAAGGCCGCGGCTGCCAAGAGCTGACCCGTGACCCGACGAACCGACTGGGCCGAGTACGAGTTCGACGCTTCCGGTGCCCCACGGGGGAGGGGCACCGCAGGCGGCCGGGGCTCAGCCGCGGGCGGTGATGCGGCGTACGACGACAGCACCGGCGCGGGCGGCATCCGGGACGAGGACTCCGGCGACGGCAGGCGGCGCGGCGGCGGTGCACGGGCGGGCGGCTCGCGTGACGGCGGGCCGCGCGGTGGACGCGGGCGCGGGCGCCGGTCCTTCGGCGACGCGGCCGCGGCGGACGGGGGCGCCTCTTCCTCGTCGAGGGCAGAGCGGGAGGGACCTCCGGGGGACCCGGTCGAGCGGGCGCGGGCCATCTGTCTGCGCCTGCTCACCGGGACCCCGCGCACCCGCAGACAACTGGCCGACGCCCTGCGCAAGCGGGAGATCCCGGCCGAGGCCGCCGAGGAGGTGCTGTCCCGGTTCGAGGACGTCGGACTGATCAACGACAGTGCCTTCGCGGACGCCTGGGTGGAGTCGCGGCACCACGGCCGGGGGCTGGCCCGGCGGGCACTCGCGCGCGAGCTGCGCACCAAGGGCGTCGACCCGGCGCTGATCGACGCCGCAGTCTCCCAGCTCGACTCCGAGCAGGAGGAGGAGACCGCGCGCGAACTGGTCGCCCGCAAGCTGCGCGCCACCCGCGGGCTGGACCGTGACAAGCGCATCCGCCGCCTCGCGGGCATGCTCGCCCGCAAGGGCTACCCCGAGGGCCTCGCCCTGCGCGTCGTCCGGCAGGCGCTGGAGGAGGAAGGCGAGGACACCGAGTTCCTCAACGACGAGGAGTTCTGAGCAGGCGGGGGCCGGCGCCCGGGCAGCCCGCGACGTTACGCGCTACGCGGGCACCACAGGCAGTTCCGCCGACCGCCAGGCCTGGAAGCCGCCCACCAGATCGGTGGCCCGGTGCAGTCCCAGCCGTTGGAGGGACTCCGCGGCCAGGCTGGACGCGTAGCCCTCGTTGCAGATCACGATCACGCGCAGCTTGTGGCTCGTCGCCTCGGGAAGGCGGTGGCTTCCCCAGGGATCCAGGCGCCACTCCAGTTCGTTGCGCTCGACGACGAGAGCGCCGGGGACGAGCCCGTCCCGCTCCCGCAGGGCGGCATAGCGGATGTCCACCAGCAGCGCCTCGCCGGCGAGGGCGGCCTCATGGGCGTCCCGCGCCTCGACGCGTTCATAGCCTTCGCGCACTCGCTCCAGCAGCTCGTCGATCCCGACGGGATCGCCGGACAGCTCGTTGGTCCTGTTCACTGCCAGTCCTCCGGCCGTTCGACCTGTTCCAGTCGCAGCAACCGGCCGCTGCGGCTGTAGCGGCGGATCTGCGGCAACGGTGGGTAATAGGCGTGCACGGACACCGCGTGCCGGTCCAGGGACTGGTTGAACACCTCGTGCAGATGGTGCCGCCCGAAGGCCCGTCCCTGCCCGGCCGTCAGCCGGCGATCCCGGTCCACGCCGTCCGTCAGTTCCAGGGTTCTCCAGCCGTCGGTGGGCAGCCGCGCGGCGAGCGAGTTCTCCCTCAGCTCGCCCGCCGCGGTGATGAAGGCACCGACGGAGTCGGCGTGGTCGTGCCAGCCGGTACCGGTCCCCGGCGGCCAGCCGATCAGCCAGGCCTCACTGCCGCGCGGCCCGTCGAGTCGCACCCAGGTGCGCCCCTCGGGGTCGAGCGGAAGGGAGGCGATCAGCTCGGCGTCGGCGGCGGTACGCCGTACGAAGTCGAGGAGGTCCGCCTGAGTGGGTGCGGCGACGGGGGCCGGGACAGGGGAGGGGACAGACACGTGCACCGTCCTGAAGAGGTTCGCGACGGACGCGCGCAGCGGCGCGCGCCGGGAGGTGAGAAGCGGCGAATCAACAGGACGGACGACACACGCAGCCCGCATAGCGGACGAGGTCCATGTGGACCCGCCGCCACAGGTGCACGCAGGTGTCGGTCACGAGGCGGAGTACACCACGAGGCGGTTCACGGTTCAACTCGACGTCACCATGCGGACCGTGAACCGTGACGACGGCCCGCCTCAGCGCGACCCGGCCCCCGCATCGGCCTTCGCACCCGCATCGCCTCCCGCCTTCGCCCCGACGGGCCCGCCGAGCACCGCCTCCGCCGCCGCGTACAGATCCGCCGGGCGGACCCCGCTCAGCGCGGTCACCAGGTGGCCGTCGGGGCGGACCAGCAGCACGGTGTGGGCAGCAGCCCCCGGGTAGCTCTCCGCGACCAGCAGTTCCGCCCGGTGCGGCAGTGCCGAGACGGCGGCGGCCAGCCGGGGCATGATCCCGGCGGACACCCAGTGCCGGCGCTCCCACACACCCGTGCCGGGAGCGATCAGCACCACCAGGAGCGCACCGCGGCCGAGCCGGTCCCGCAGCTGCACGAACGTGCCGTCCTCCGCGGTGACCCGCACATCCGTCACCGCCTCCCCGAGAGCCGTCCCGACGGGCGCTTCGCCCTCGAGCCTGCCGGGCGCGAGCGGCGAACCGGCGTACGACCCAGTCGAGCCCAGGGGACCCCGTCCCAGGTGACCGTCCATCAGGAGCGCGTCATGCCCCCGCGCGGAGCCAGGGACGTAGGAACGCAGCCCTCCGCCGCCGCGCACCAGCGGCAGCGCCTGGTCGGCGGCGCGCAGCCGGGAGGCGACGATCGCCCGACGCTCCGTCTGATAGCTGTCCAGCAGCGCCTCGTGCGGACCGTGGTGCCAGGCCAGCGCCAGCTTCCAGGCCAGGTTGTCGGCATCGCGGAGCCCTTCGTCCAGCCCGTGCGTGCCCAGTGTGCCGAGCAGATGAGCCGCGTCCCCGGCGAGGAACACCCGGTCCGCCCGCCAGCGCCGGGCCAGCCGGTGGTGCACGGTGTGCACACCGGTGTCCAGCAACTCGTACGGCGGGGTCGGACCGTTGGCCCATCCGGCCAGCGTCTCCCGCACCCGCGTCAGCAGCAGTTCGGGCGTGACCAGATCCTTGCCGGGCGGCAGCAGCCAGTCCAGGCGCCACACCCCGTCCGGCAGCGGCCGCGCGGTGATCTCCCCGGCCGAGGGACCGGACGTGCGCCACGGCGGCAGCCGGTGCAGCAGGGCCTCGTCGTGCCAGGGGAGCTCGGTGCGCAGCGCGGCCACGGCGTGACGTTCCACCGCGGTGCGCCCCGGAAAGCGGATGTCCTGGAGCTTGCGCACGGTCGAGCGCGGACCGTCGCAGCCGACCAGATAACTGCCACGCCACCACGTGCCCGCCGAGCCACGGGTGCGGGCGGTGACGCCGGACGGTTCCTGCTCCATGGTGTCCAGCCGGCTGTCCGTGGCGATCTTGACGAGCCGTTCGCCGGCGAGGGCGGTACGCAGGGCACCCGTCACGACGTGCTGGGCGATGTGCAGCGGAGCGGGATCGGCGTCGCCGAAGGCCACCTCGCGCATCACCTGCTTGCGCCGCATCGACCGCCATCCGGCCCAACGCGCTCCGGCGTGCGCGAGCGGTACCCCGGTCAGCCGCTCCAGAAGCGCGGCCGTGTCCTCGCGCAGGACGACGGTGCGCGCCGGACGGGGTTCGTCCTTGCCCGGCCCTTCGTCGAGGAGTACGCACGGCACCTCCTGGCGTGCCAGCGACAGTGCGAGCGTGAGCCCCACGGGCCCGGCTCCGACGATGATCACCGGGTCCACGGCGCGGCGCCCCCTGCCCGAAGCGACGTCCGAAGGGACGGGGAGGAACAGGAAGATGGAGCAGGGTGCACGATCACAGAACGTATGCAACCTATTGCCGGTGCTTGCGTCAAGTGACCGAAGGCCGGTGGCGATCATGAAGTGGGGAGGGGCCCGTCACAGCACTTGACTGCTCATCACACGAGTCCGGGGAGTTCCGCTCCGCCGTACCAACCGGGCCGGCCGGTCACTCGACATGGTTGTGGGGGGGGGGGGGGGGGGGGGGGGGGAAAAAGGGGGGGGGGAGGGGGGGGGGGGGGGGGGGGGGGGGGGGGGGGAAAAAAGACACAAACCCCCCCATGAGGGGGACCCCCCCAGGAAAAGGAAGACCACCCCTA
>NZ_JBVIGA010000007.1:35084-251718 GCF_055571035.1 Streptomyces malachitofuscus
CACTTTCCCCCCCACGCTCCCTTGGGGGTTGTCCCCCCCCCCGTAATGCGGACAAAAACTCCCCCCCCCCCCCCCCCCCCCCCTTTTCCCCCCCCCCCCCCCCCCCCCCCCCCACAACCATGTCGTACGTGAGGCGGGAGCTACTTCTCCGCACCGGTCCCGTGGGTGCCGCCCACCTCGGCGGCGTTGAGATCGTCGATGTCGTCCGCGCCGAGCACCGCGCCGGTGCTCCGCTTGCTGCGCCGCAGCCGTCCCTCGAGCCAGGAGGCGAACGAGGTGAGGATGAAGTTGAGGACGATGAAGATGACCGCCACCACGATGAAGCTCGGGATGACGTTGGCGTAGTTGGCCGCCAGCGTGCCGCGCGAGTTGAGCAGCTCGGTGAAGCCGAGCATCACGCCGCCCAGCGCGGTGTCCTTCACGATCACGACCAGCTGGCTGACGATCGCCGGGAGCATCACCGTGACCGCCTGCGGCAGCAGGATGCTGCCCATCGTCTGGCTCTTGCGCAGACCGATCGCCTGGGCCGCCTCGCTCTGTCCCTTGGGCAGGGCCAGGATTCCGGCCCGGACCACCTCGGCGAGGACCGAGGCGTTGTAGAGCACCAGGCCGGTGACGACCGCGTACAGCGGCCGGTCGGCGCTGCTGACGTCGGTGGAACGGGCGAAGAACTCGTTGGCGAACAGCATGAGCAGCAGCACCGGGATGGCACGGAAGAACTCGACCACGGCGCCGGCCGGGACACGCACCCAGCGGTGGTCGGACAGGCGTGCGATGCCGAGGACCGCGCCCAGCGGGAGGGCGATGACCATGGCGAGGCCCGCGGCCTTCAGCGTGTCGGCCAGGCCCGGCAGCAGGTACGTCGTCCAGGCGTCGGACGTGGTGAAGGGCTTCCACAGGGACCACTCGAGCTGGCCCTTGTCGTCCAGCACCGTCCAGACCCACCACAGCAGCAGGGCGAGCAGGACGAAGAAGACGACCGAGAGGATCAGGTTGCGCCGCTTGGCCTTCGGGCCGGGTGCGTCGTAGAGAACAGAAGTCATCGCTTCACCGCCAGGCGCTTGCTCAGCCAGTTGAGGAACAGGCCGGTGGGCAGGGTCAGGACTACGAACCCGAAGGCGAAGACCGCGCCGATGAGCAGCGTCTGTGCCTCGTTCTCGATCATTTCCTTCATCAGGAGCGCGGCCTCCGCCACGCCGATGGTCGCCGCCACGGTCGTGTTCTTCGTGAGCGCGATCAGCACGTTGGCCAGGGGGCCGATCACCGAGCGGAACGCCTGCGGCAGCACGACGAGCCGGAGCACCTGGCTGAAGCTCAGGCCGAGGGCCCGTGCCGCCTCCGCCTGTCCGACGGGCACCGTGTTGATGCCGGAGCGGATCGCCTCGCACACGAAGGCGGCGGTGTAGGCGACGAGGCCGAGCACGGCCAGCCGGAAGTACTTGGTCTCGAAGTTGTCCGGCGCGCCCATGGTCACGCCGAAGATGTCGGCGAGGCCGAGCGACGTGAAGACGATGATGACCGTCAGGGGGATGTTCCGGACGATGTTCACATAAGCGGTCCCGAAACCGCGCATCAGCGGCACCGGGCTGACCCGCATCGCCGCCAGCAGGGTGCCCCAGATCAGGGATCCGACGGCCGAGAAGACGGTGAGCTGCACCGTGACCCAGAAGGCGCCCAGCAGGGACGGGTCGTCATAGTTTGAAAGAAAGTCGAACACGATCTCCCGCGCTTCCGGGTGTGTGACGTACGTGGCGGACGTGACGCGCCGCCGCCTGTGGAGTGGTGGGCGGCGGCGCGTTCGCGGGTCCCCGCGTCGGACGCGGGGACCCTGCGTCGGCGGAGTCCCGCGTTACTGGACGATCTGGCCGATCTTCGGGGCGGGCTCGTACTTGTAGTTCGCCGGGCCGAAGTTCTCCTCGACGGCCGTCTTCCACGCACCGTCGCTGACCATCTTCTCCAGCGCGTCGTTGACCTTGTTCACGGTCTCGGTGTCGCCCTTCTTGACACCGATGCCGTAGTTCTCGTTGCTCAGCTTCAGGCCGGCGAGCTTGAACTTGCCCTTGTACTGGTCCTGCGCGGCGTAGCCGGCGAGGATCGAGTCGTCGGTGGTCAGCGCGTCAACCTGCCCGTTCTGCAGCGCGGACAGGCACTCCGAGTAGCCGCCTCGGTTGGTCAGCTGGGCATCCGGGGCGAAGTCGTTCTTGACGTTCTGCGCCGAGGTGGAGCCGGTCACCGAGCAGAGCTTCTTGTCGTTGAGGTCCGTGGCCTCGGTGATGTCGGCGTCCTTCTTCACCAGCAGGTCCTGGTGGGCCAGCAGGTACGGACCGGCGAAGTCGACCTTCTCCTTGCGCTCGTCCGTGATGGAGTACGTCGCCGCGATGAGCTTCACGTCCCCACGCGACAGCGCGTTCTCGCGGTCCGCGCTCTTGGTCTCGACCCACTCGATCTGGTCGGGCTCGTAGCCGAGCTCCTTGGCGACGTACGTCGCCACGTCCACGTCGAAGCCGGTGTAACCGTCAGGAGTCTTCAGGCCCAGACCCGGCTGGTCGTACTTGATACCGATCTTGATCTTGTCGCCGCCGCCCGACGACGAACCGCTGTCGCCGCTGTCGTCGCCTCCGCAGGCGGTGGCGGTCAGGGCAAGGGCGAACACGGCGGCCGAGGCGGCGGTGACCTTGCGGAGCTTCATGGTGCACATCCTTTGAGTGGTGAAGTGATGCGGCCCGGTCCATGTCCGGTGACGCAGGTCGTCGGGGCGCGAGGCGCGCCGTCAGTGGTGCAGGATCTTCGACAGGAAGTCCTTGGCACGGTCGCTGCGCGGGTTGCTGAAGAACTGGTCCGGCGAAGCCTGTTCGACGATGCGGCCGTCGGCCATGAACACCACGCGGTTCGCCGCCGAACGGGCGAAGCCCATCTCGTGGGTAACGACGATCATGGTCATACCGTCGCGGGCGAGCTGCTGCATGACTTCCAGCACCTCGTTGATCATCTCGGGGTCGAGAGCCGACGTCGGCTCGTCGAAGAGCATGACCTTGGGTTCCATCGCCAGGGCCCGCGCGATGGCGACACGCTGCTGCTGGCCACCGGAGAGCTGTGCGGGGTACTTCTCGGCCTGCGCGCCCACGCCGACCCGGTCGAGCAGGGCACGGGCCCGCTCCTCGGCGGCCTTCTTGTCCTTCTTGCGGACCTTGACCTGGCCCAGCGTCACGTTCTCGAGCACGGTCTTGTGCGCGAAGAGGTTGAAGGACTGGAAGACCATGCCCACGTCGGCCCGCAGCCGGGCGAGCTCCTTGCCCTCGTGGGGCAGGGGCTTGCCGTCGATGGTGATCGAGCCGGAGTCGATCGTCTCCAGTCGGTTGATGGTGCGGCACAGGGTGGACTTGCCGGACCCGGAGGGTCCGATGACCACGACGACTTCGCCACGGGCGATCGTGAGGTCGATGTCCTGGAGTACGTGCAACGCGCCGAAGTGCTTGTTGACGCTCTTCAGGACGACCAGATCGCCGGTCGCGGCCACATCTTCCTTGGCCACCGATACTTCGGTCATCGCTCTCAGGCTCCGTCCTCCTCGGTTTCGGAGGACAGTAGTAATCCTTCAGACCTGCGTCATTACATCTGAGGGGAATCTGAGCATCACGATCCGATAGCAATCGGACACCTGTCGTAGCACTTGTGAGCAGGGCTCATACCGGCCGGGTAACGGTACGAAAGCGCAACCGGAACCCTCTTGACGTCGTCCTCATCCATCGGCGTCACTGCAAGGTGCACGCGCGCGTGCACACCATTTTCGTACAAGTAGATCGTACGGCCGATGAACGGAAGGGGGCCCCGGTGAGACTGCTTCTCGTCGAAGACGACAACCACGTCGCCGCCGCACTGTCGGCGGTGCTGGCGCGGCACGGGTTCGACGTCACCCACGCGCGCAGCGGCGAGGAGGCCCTCCAGGCGCTCGTCCCCGAGGGCGAGGGCTTCGGTGTGGTCCTGCTCGACCTGGGGCTGCCCGACCAGGACGGCTACGAGGTGTGCGGCAAGATCCGCAAGCGCACCGGCACTCCGGTGATCATGGTGACCGCGCGGTCCGACGTCCGCTCCCGCATCCACGGCCTCAACCTCGGCGCCGACGACTACGTGGTCAAGCCCTACGACACGGGGGAGCTGCTGGCGCGGATCCACGCCGTCAGCCGGCGCAGCGTCCACGAGGAGGCCACCGGCAGCACGGAGACCGAGCTGCGCCTCGGCCCCGTCCGTATCGAGCTGCCGACCCGCCAGGTCAGCGTGAACGGTTCGGTCGTCCAGCTGACCCGCAAGGAGTTCGATCTGCTCGCCCTGCTCGCCCAGCGGCCGGGCGTCGTCTTCCGCCGGGAACAGATCATCAGCGAGGTCTGGCGCACCAGCTGGGAGGGGACCGGGCGCACCCTGGAGGTGCACGTCGCCTCCCTGCGCGCGAAGCTGCGCATGCCCGCCCTCATCGAGACCGTGCGCGGCGTCGGCTACCGGCTCGTCGCGCCCACGGCGTAGCGGGGCCGGGTGCACACGCGGCTCCTTCCGCTGCTCATCGTCCTGATGGCGGCCGTTCTGCTCGCGCTCGGTGTCCCGCTGGCCGTCAGCCTGGCGGGCGCGCAGCAGCAGAAGGTCGTCGTCGACCGGATCGACGACACGGCGCGCTTCGCGGCCCTCGCCCAGTTCGTCACCGAGCCCGCCGACCCGGCCGGCGGCGACATCAACGAGCGCCGCGAGACGCTCAGCAGCGAGCTCCGCAGCTACTACGAGGTCTACGGCATCCGCGCGGGCGTCTTCTACCGCAACGACTCACCCATGGCGCACGCGCCGGGCGACTGGTTCCTGCCCCGCACGGGCGAGGTGCGCGACGCCTTCGAGGAGGCGCTGCTCAGCCGCCGCAGCCACGACCCCGAGCAGGTGTGGCCCTGGCAGCGGCGCAGCCTGGTGGTGGCCTCGCCGGTCATCCGGGACGGCGACGTCGTCGCCGTGGTGGTCACCGACTCGCCGACCGGGCAGATGCGCTCCCGCATCCTCCAGGGCTGGCTGGTCATCGCCGCGGGGGAGGCGGCCGCGATGCTGCTGGCCGTGGGCGCGGCGCTGCGGCTCACCGGCTGGGTGCTCCGCCCCGTACGGATCCTGGACGCCACCACCCACGACATCGCCACCGGCCGGCTGAAGTCCCGGGTCGCGGCGGCCGGCGGGCCGCCGGAGCTGCGACGGCTCGCCCGGTCGTTCAACGAGATGGCGGACAACGTCGAGAGCGTGCTGGAACAGCAGCGTGCCTTCGTCGCCGACGCCTCCCACCAGCTGCGCAACCCCCTCTCGGCGCTGCTGCTGCGGATCGAGCTGCTCGCTCTGGAGCTGCCCGAGGGCAACGAGGAGATCGCCTCCGTCCAGGCCGAGGGCAAGCGCCTGGCCCAGGTCCTGGACGACCTGCTCGACCTGGCGCTCGCCGAGCACAGCGAGGCCAACCTCCAGGTCTCCGACATCGGCGCCCTGGCCGCCGAGCGCGTCGCGGCCTGGGCGCCCACCGCCGAGGCCAAGGGCGTCAGCCTGACCGGCACCTGCCCGCCGACGACCGCGTGGGCCGACCCGGTGGCGCTGTCCAGCGCGCTGGACGCGGTCATCGACAACGCGGTGAAGTTCACGCCCGAGGGCGAGGCCGTCGAGGTGAGCGTCGCCTCCAACGGCGACGTGTCGACCGTCGTCGTCACCGACAACGGTCCGGGCCTGACCGACGAGGAGCTGACCCGCGTGGGCGACCGCTTCTGGCGCAGCGGCCGGCACCAGAACATCAAGGGCTCGGGCCTCGGCCTGTCCATCTCACGGGCCCTGCTCGCGGCGGGGGGCGGCTCGATCGTGTACGAGCGTCACGAGCCGCACGGACTGCGGGTGACCGTGACGGTGCCGAGGAACGCCCCCGCGGGGGAGCCGGCGGCTCAGGGCTTGACGGACCGGTAGTAGCGGCGGGCGCCGTCGTGCAGCCGGAGCGGATCGGTGTAGATCGCGGTACGTACGTCGACCAGCTGGGCGGAGTGGACGTGCGCCCCGATGTTGTCCCGGCTCGCGAGCACGATGCGGGTCAGCCACTCGGTGAGCCGGGGGTCCACGTCCGTCCGGGTGATCAGGAGGTTGGACACCGCCATCGTCGGAACGGCCGAGCCGAGCTGACTGCCCGGGTACGCCGACTCAGGCATGTTGGTGGCGCGGTAGTGGCGCGCGGCACCACCCTGCTGGTGCAGCTTCGACACCAGATCGGCGTCGATCGGCACGAACCGCAGCGCGCCCTTCTCCGTGACCGTCTTCAGACCGTCCGTGGGCAGCCCGCCCGACCAGAAGAACGCGTCCAGACCGTGCCCCAGCCGTTCCGGTCCGGTGTCGATGCCGTCCGAGGAGGGCTCGATGTCCGTCTCCGGATCGATGCCGGCCGCCTTCAGCACCCGGTTGGCGATGAGCCGGACCCCCGACTTCGGCGGCCCTATGGCGACCCGCTTGCCCCGCAGGTCCCCGACGGAACGGATGCCCGAGTCGGGGGCGACGGCGAGCTGCACGTAGTCGTCGTACAGCCGCGCCACCCCGCGCAGGCGGTCGGCGCCCGGCCGGTGGTCCAGTCGGTACGTCTCGACCGCGTCGGCCGCGGCGATCGCGAAGTCGGCCTGTCCGGTCGCCACCCGCCGGACGTTCTCCTGGGAGCCGTCGCTCGTCTCCAGCCGGACCTCGAGATCCGGCATGTGTCTGGCGAGCGAGGTGCGCAGCAGCTCGCCGTACTTCTGGTAGACGCCCGCGCGGGTGCCCGTGCTCAGCGTGATCGTCCCGCCGGGCGGCTCCTCGCTCCAGGGCGCCAGCCACCACAGCAGCAGTCCGAGCGCCACGAAGGCGGCGGCCGTGCCCCGCAGGGCCCGGCGCCTGCCGATCCGGGACAGCGCGTTGGACATGCGCGTGATCCTGCCAGCCCGTGTGCCTGCTGACCAGGGCGGAACTCACAGCGGGGGCACGGCCGGCCACTACAGTCGCGGGCATGAGTGCTTCCCCCGCCGACCTGGTCCGTGACTTCCACCGTGCCTTCGGGCTGGACGCCCGCGACATACCGGCCGAGGTGTCGCCGGAACTCGCCGCCCACCGCGGCGAGCTGCTCGCCGAGGAGGCCAAGGAGGTCGCCGAGGTGTCGGTGACGGGTCCGCTCGACCGGCTCGCGCACGAACTGGCCGACGTCGTCTACGTCGCGTACGGCACGGCGCTGGTCCACGGCATCGACCTCGACGCGGTGATCGCCGAGATCCACCGTTCCAACATGACCAAGCTGGGGCCCGGCGGCCAGGTGAGCCGGCGTGCCGACGGCAAGGTCCTCAAGGGCGAGCACTATGAGGCGCCGGACGTGTCGGCGGTGCTGCGGCGGCAGGGGTGGGTGCCGCGCGGGGAGGTCTGAGCGCGTCGGCCCACCGGTAACGGGCGTCTTCCGTCGTACGCCGGATTCCCGACGTATGGTCGGGTCGGCGGCGTGGTGATCGCTGTACTCTCCGCCCATGGCGCCGACACAGCAGATCCCGGCCTCCGCCGACGACGAGTGCCTCGGGCTCACCCGGCAGCTCCGGCGCCGGGGAACCGTCGTCCTGTCCGTCTTCGCGCTGTTGTGGGCCTTCACGGGGGCCTCCGGAACGGGCGCGGCGACGGACGTGGTGCCGGTGACCGTGGAAGTGGCGGCCGTCCTCGTCACGGCGGCGGCGATCCGCCTGGGCCTCCGCAAGGACGCCGCCCCCTCACCCCGGACCGTGCGCCTGCCGGCGAACTGGGCGCGCGGCGTGGGCCTCGTCAACGCGGCCGAGGTGGCGGCCATCGTCGCCGTGATCGCTGCGACCGTCGGGTCCGGCCATCCCCGGGTCCTCCCGGCCGCCGTCGCGCTCGTCGTGGGACTGCACTTCTTCCCGCTCGCCCGTCTGTACGACCAGCGGCAGTACCGGTGGACGGGCGCCCTGCTGTCGGCGGTGGCGGCCGTCGGTTTCCTGCTGACCGCGGCCGGTCTGCCGGCGGAGATCCTGCGGATCGTGGTGGGCCTGGGATGCGCGCTGGTGCTCTGGGCCACCGCCTGCCACCTGGCCGTGAAGGGCTGACGGGCCGCCGCGGCGCCGGGCTGTCACCGGTACGGCCTACCCTTATGGGCATGAGCAGCATCGACCGGAGCCAGTCAGTGGGCGGCACGCGCACCTACGAAGTACGCACCTACGGGTGCCAGATGAACGTCCACGACTCCGAGCGATTGTCCGGGCTGCTGGAGGACGCGGGCTACGTCCGCGCCCCCGAGGGTTCCGACGGCGACGCCGACGTGGTCGTCTTCAACACCTGCGCCGTCCGCGAGAACGCCGACAACAAGCTGTACGGCAACCTCGGCCACCTCGCCCCGAAGAAGGCGAGCCGGCCCGGGATGCAGATCGCGGTCGGCGGCTGCCTGGCGCAGAAGGACCGCGACACCATCGTGAAGCGGGCGCCCTGGGTGGACGTCGTCTTCGGCACGCACAACATCGGCAAGCTGCCCGTCCTGCTGGAGCGCGCCCGCGTCCAGGAGGAGGCGCAGGTCGAGATCGCCGAGTCGCTGGAGGCGTTCCCCTCCACGCTGCCGACCCGCCGCGAGAGCGCCTACGCGGCCTGGGTGTCCATCTCCGTCGGCTGCAACAACACCTGCACCTTCTGCATCGTCCCGGCGCTGCGCGGCAAGGAGAAGGACCGCCGCCCCGGCGACATCCTCGCCGAGATCGAGGCCCTGGTCGGCGAAGGAGTCTCCGAGATCACCCTGCTCGGCCAGAACGTCAACGCCTACGGCTCCGACATCGGCGACCGCGAGGCGTTCAGCAAGCTGTTGCGGGCCTGCGGGAAGATCGACGGCCTGGAGCGCGTCCGCTTCACCTCGCCGCACCCGCGCGACTTCACCGACGACGTCATCGCCGCCATGGCCGAGACGCCGAACGTGATGCCCCAGCTGCACATGCCGCTGCAGTCCGGCTCGGACCCGGTGCTGAAGGCGATGCGCCGCTCCTACCGGCAGGAGCGCTTCCTCGGGATCATCGAGAAGGTCCGGGCCGCGATCCCCCACGCGGCGATCAGCACCGACATCATCGTGGGCTTCCCCGGCGAGACCGAGGAGGACTTCCAGCAGACCCTGCACGTCGTCCGCGAGGCCCGGTTCGCCCAGGCGTTCACCTTCCAGTACTCCAAGCGCCCCGGCACGCCCGCCGCCGAGATGGACGGCCAGATCCCCAAGAAGGTCGTCCAGGAGCGCTACGAGCGGCTCGTCGCCCTCCAGGAGGAGATCTCCTGGGAGGAGAACAAGAAGCAGGTCGGCCGCACCCTGGAGCTGATGGTCGCGGAGGGCGAGGGCCGCAAGGACGACACCACCCACCGGCTGTCCGGCCGCGCTCCCGACAACCGCCTGGTGCACTTCACCAAGCCGGAGCGGGAAGTGCGTCCCGGCGACGTGGTGACCGTCGAGATCACCTACGCCGCTCCGCACCACCTCCTCGCGGAGGGCGCCGTGCTGGACGTGCGCCGCACCCGCGCGGGCGACGCCTGGGAGAAGCGCACCGCCGAGAAGGCGGCGCAGCCCGCGGGCGTGATGCTGGGGCTGCCCAAGGTGGGCGTGCCCGAGCCGCTCCCGGTGGTGACCGGGGGCTGCGCGGTCGACTGACGCGACCGGCCCGGCACCCGCCGCCCGCGGTGCGCACTGCTTCGCGAGGCGGGTCCGGACCGTCGCAGTAGGGTGCTGATCATGCTTGTCGCCGCCGCAGTCTGCCCCTGCCCGCCGCTGCTCGTGCCCGAGGTCGCCGCGGGCGCCGCCACCGAGCTGGACACCGCGCGTGCCGCCTGCATGGACGCGCTGGGTGTGCTCTGCGCCGCCCGGCCCGACCTGCTCGTCGTGGTCGGGCCGACGGACGGCCCCGGGCCCGAGAGCTACCCCGAGGGCACCCCGGGATCCTTCCGGGGCTTCGGTGTCGACCTGGACGTACGGCTCGGGCGGGGCGAGGGCACACCGGAGGGCCGCCTTCCGTACGGACTCGCCGTGGGCGCATGGCTGCTGGACCGGGCCGGATGGGCGGACGCCCCCGTCGAGGGCCGCGGCGTGGGAGAACGTCTCACCGCCGAGCGGTGTATCGCGGAGGGAGAGGACATCGCCGGCCGGGCGGAGCGGGTGGCGCTTCTGGTGATGGGCGACGCCAGCGCCTGCCGCACGCTCAAGGCGCCGGGCTACCTCGACGAGCGGGCGGCCCCCTTCGACGCGGAACTCGCCCGCGCCCTGGGCGGCGCCGACACCGCGGCGCTGCGCGCGCTGGACGCCGGACTGGCGGGTGAGCTGAAAGTTTCCGGCCGGGCCCCCTGGCAGGTGCTCGCCGGGGCGGCGTCGGGCGACGGGGAGCTGGAAGGCACGTTGCTCCACGAGGACGCCCCGTACGGCGTGGGGTACATCGTGGCCACCTGGACCCGGGCGGCCGGCCGGCTCCCGTAGCCCGGCATGACAGCGACGGACGGCCGGGAGCGCTCGATGTGCTCCGCGGCCGTCCGTCGGTGTGCCGCTCGGCTCAGGAAGCGGGCGGCGGCCCGGCCGGCGGCGTGGTGCCGCCCTCCGTACCCGGACCGGGGTCGTTCTTGTGGGCGAAGCGGTCCACGGCGCCCTTCGCCTTGCCGGTACCCGACTGGATCCGGTCGCTGTACTTGCCCTTGGTCCGCTTGTCGACGGTCTGCGCGGCCTTGTCCAGACCGTGCTGGATCCTGTCCTCGTGCTGCTGCGCGAGCCCGGAGACCTTGTCCTTGGCCGGGCCGAGTTTGGCCTTCAGATTGTCCAGCAGACCCATGATGTACCTTCCCTCGCGGCAATCTACGTGCGGGCGCCCTCACCGGCTTCGCTGCCGGCGGCCTCGGAGGACTGCTGCTTCGGGATGTCGACGGACTCGCTGCCGGTGACCGCGCCGGCCTCCTTCACCGTCGGCTCGGCGGTCTCCTGCGCCTCGGCCGGCTCTTTCGGCTCGGTGGCCCCGGCCGCCTCGTCCGTTTCCGGACCGGTCGTCGCCCGGTCCGCCCGAGCCTCGGCGGCCCGCGTCTCCTCCGTGGTCTTCGACCTCCGAAAAAGTCGTGCAAAAACGCCCATATCCACTCCATACGTTACTCGTGCGGGCGAAATTCCGCGTTGCCCGGTGTGTCCGTTCGTGTGACCCGGGTCGTCGCCACCGCGATCCGGCGGCAGGAACCTCGCAACGGGCAACGACCCGGCCGGCATCACGTCACGTAACCCGTTCGAGAGCGCGCCGGGAGGTTTGGGAGACTGGGTCGGTGAGCAGTGCATCCCCCGCCCCCCGCGTCATCGCCGTCGTCGGACCCACCGCGGCCGGAAAGTCCGATCTGGGCGTTTTCCTGGCCCGACGGCTCGGCGGTGAAGTCGTCAACGCCGACTCCATGCAGCTCTACCGGGGGATGGACATCGGGACCGCCAAGCTGACGCCCGAGGAGCGCGGTGGAGTCCCGCACCACCTGCTGGACGTCTGGGACGTCACCGTCACCGCCTCGGTCGCCGAGTACCAGCGGCTGGCCCGGGAGCGGATCGACGCGCTGCTCGCCGACGGACGCTGGCCCGTCCTGGTCGGCGGATCCGGCCTCTACGTCCGCGGGGCCGTCGACAACCTGGAGTTCCCCGGCACCGACCCCGAGGTCCGGGCCCGGCTCGAGGGGGAGCTCACCCTGCGCGGCCCCGGGGCGCTGCACGCGCGCCTGGCGGCGGCGGACCCCGAGGCGGCCCGGGTGATCCTGCCGAGCAACGGCCGTCGCATCGTCCGCGCGCTCGAAGTGATCGAAATCACCGGGAGGCCCTTCACCGCCAATCTCCCGGGCCCCGAAGCGGTGTACGACACGCTCCAGATCGGTGTCGACGTGGCCCGCCCCGAGCTGGACGAGCGCATCGCCCGCCGGGTCGACCGAATGTGGGAGGCGGGCCTCGTCGACGAAGTGCGCGCACTCGAGGCGCAGGGGTTGCGCGAGGGGCGTACGGCGTCGCGCGCCCTCGGCTACCAGCAGGTGCTCGCGGCGCTTGCCGGGGAGTGCACCCTCGAGGAAGCCCGGGCCGAGACCGTTCGTGCCACCAAGCGCTTCGCGCGCCGTCAGGATTCATGGTTCAGGCGCGATCCCCGGGTGCACTGGTTGAGTGGGGCCGCGGCGGACCTCACGGAACTTCCGCAGCTCGCGATCTCGTTGGTCGAACGACCGGTTACAGCCTGATCACGTCATGGCATCGGGACGCCCAGGCCGTCATCCGGGCCTGTGACACCGTGCCATCATCGAGCTTCGATCGACCAAGTGGAGTCCTAGTTGGGAGGGCGCGTGGCGATGGAGGCCGGCCCTCGCGACACCGCACACGGCACCGAACACCTCACCACCGAGCGGGGTGCACCGGAGCAGGAAACCGACCGTCTCAGCCCCGACGGGCCGGAGGAGACGCCGGTCGGAGTGACCGACGACGGCCCCGAGCCCGACGAGATGTTCGCGAGCGGTGACGAGGTCGAGGTGGAGCTGCGCCCGCAGCGCCGGCTGCGCCTCTGGCAGCTCGCGCCCATCGTCGGGCTGGCCGCGGTCGGCTCCCTGATGTTCGCCTTCCCGCTCGCCTTCGACTTCGGCGACAGCGGCGCCGTGATCGCCATGCTCGGGCTGCTGATCTGCTCCTGCTCGGCCGGCTGGGGCATGATGGCCGCCCGCAGGGTGGGCTACACGTGGCCCGGCCTCCCGGCCCGGGGCTCCGGACGCAGAGCCGACTGGCGGGTCGTGGCCGCCTACGCCGTGATGGTCGCCGCCGTGGTGGCCCTGGCGGTGTGGCGGGTCGCCAGACTCCGCTGACGGCACCGGCGGGGGCGGCGCCCGGCGACAGCCCGGCGGAGCGTTCTCGTACGATCGAGGAATGAGCACGCGGATCGCCTTCCTCAAGGGGCACGGCACGGAGAACGACTTCGTCATCGTCCCGGACCCCGAGAACGCCATCGACCTTCCTGCCGACGTCGTCACCGCCCTGTGCGACCGCCGCGCGGGCATCGGCGGCGACGGCCTGCTGCACGTCGTGCGGTCCGCCGCCCACCCGGAGGCCGCCAAGATGGCGGCCGAGGCGGAGTGGTTCATGGACTACCGCAACGGCGACGGCTCGGTCGCGGAGATGTGCGGCAACGGAGTGCGTGTGTTCGCG
Organism: Streptomyces malachitofuscus; assembly: GCF_055571035.1. NCBI lineage: Bacteria > Bacillati > Actinomycetota > Actinomycetes > Kitasatosporales > Streptomycetaceae > Streptomyces > Streptomyces malachitofuscus. The sequence goes on from NZ_JBVIGA010000007.1 coordinate 48,289, forward strand.
CGCTACCTCCAGCGCGCCGGCCACGTGTCCGAGGGGGACATCGCGGTCGCCACGCGCGGGGGAGTGAAGACCGTGCACATCGCCAAGGAGGGCGACATCACCGTCGGCATGGGCCGGGCGCTGCTCCCCGAGGGCCAGGTCACCGTGAGCGTCGGCGAACGCAGCTGGCCCGCGCGGAACGTGAACATGGGCAACCCGCACGCCGTCGCCTTCGTGGAGGACCTCGCCCACGCGGGCGACCTCCTCACCCCGCCCCCGTTCAGCCCGGCGTCCGCCTACCCGGACGGGGTGAACGTGGAGTTCGTCGTCGACCGCGGTCCGCGGCACGTGGCGCTGCGGGTGCACGAGCGCGGGGCGGGCGAGACCCGGTCCTGCGGTACGGGCGCGTGCGCGGTCGCCGTCGCCACCGCCCGCAGGGACGGCGCCGACCCGGCCGTGACCGGCACCCCGGCGACCTACACCGTCGACGTGCCCGGCGGCACGCTGGTGATCACCGAACGGCCCGACGGCGAGATCGAGATGACGGGGCCGGCGGTGATCGTCGCCGAGGGCGTGATCGACGGCGAGTGGCTGGAGAACGCCCTTCGCTGACCGGGGTGCTGGCTCGCCATCCCAGCCTGCGGCCCGCTCCGTGATCGTATCCCCAGGCCGGAGAGGATCTCCGGCTTCGGGATCAAGGTGGAGCACCTACCCGATGGCGTGAAAGCACCCCTTGATCGACCTTCGCTCGATGGGGTGATCCGTTTCACGATCGGCCGGAGGCGGCCAGCCCGACGTGGTTGGCCTCGGTAGCATCAAGCACCGGCCCGGACGGGGAGACGAACGCCGTTCCCTGAGCCCGAGTCCGCCCTGGGGCACGCCGTCCGCCGGTCCACGCAGCCGGAGGTGCCCATGAACGCGGAGGCCGTGAATCCTGCGAGCCCAGGCTCTGTGACATCTGGTCACGCCACACCCTCGGGGTCCCGCAGGAAGACGCGCCCCCGGCTGGACCTGCGCCGGCTGGGCCGAGCGGCACTGCTCGGCACCACCGCCCGCGACCGGCTCTCCGACGCCATCGGACACGTCGTCGACGCCCACCGCGCCCACCACCCCGACGCCGACCTCGAACCCCTGCGCCGCGCCTACGTGTTGGCCGAGTCCTCCCATCGCGGACAGATGCGCAAGAGCGGTGAGCCATACATCACCCACCCGCTGGCCGTGACCCTCATCCTCGCCGAACTCGGCGCCGAGACGACCACGTTGACGGCCTCGCTGCTCCACGACACCGTCGAGGACACCGATGTGACGCTGGACCAGGTCGGCGAGGAGTTCGGCGAGGAGGTGCGTTATCTCGTCGACGGCGTCACCAAGCTGGAGAAGGTCGACTACGGGGCCGCCGCGGAACCCGAAACCTTCCGCAAGATGCTCGTCGCCACTGGCAACGACGTCCGCGTGATGTCGATCAAACTCGCCGACCGGCTGCACAACATGCGCACCCTCGGCGTGATGCGCCCCGAGAAGCAGGAGCGCATCGCCAAGGTGACCCGGGACGTGCTGATCCCGCTCGCCGAACGCCTCGGTGTCCAGGCGCTCAAGACGGAGCTGGAGGACCTGGTCTTCGCGATTCTGCACCCCGAGGAGTACGCGCACACACGGGAGTTGATCGTCCGCAACGCCGCACGCGCCGACGACCCCCTCGCCGACGTCGCCGACGACGTGCGCAAGGTGCTGCGGGATGCGGACATCACCGCCGAAGTCCTCATCAGACCGCGCCACTTCGTCTCCGTGCACCGGGTGTCGCGCAAGCGGGGCCCGATGCGGGGCGCCGACTTCGGTCGCCTGCTGGTGCTGGTGAACGAGGACGCCGACTGCTACGGGGTGCTGGGCGAACTGCACACCTGTATGACGCCCGTGGTATCGGAGTTCAAGGACTTCATCGCCGTACCCAAGTTCAACCTGTACCAGTCGCTGCACACCGCGGTGGCGGGCGCGGACGGCCAGGTCGTCGAGGTCCTCATCCGCACCCACCAGATGCACAAGGTCGCCGAGGCCGGCGTCGTCGCCCTCGGCAACCCCTACGCCGCCCCGCCGGAGGAGCAGGCCACGAGCGAGGGCGAGCGCGTCGACCCGACCCGGCCCGGATGGCTCTCCCGGCTGCTCGACTGGCAGCGGGCCGCGCCCGACCCCGACACCTTCTGGTCCACCCTGCGCGAGGACCTCGCCCAGGACCGCGAGATCACCGTGTTCCGCCCCGACGGGGGCACGCTGGGCCTGCCCGAGGGCGCGACCTGCGTGGACGCCGCCTACGCACAGTACGGGGAGGACGCCCACGCCTGCATCGGAGCCAGGGTCAACGGCCGGCTGGCGACACTGAGCACGGTGCTGAAGGACGGCGACACCGTCCAGCTGCTCATGGGCCAGGACGCGGCCTCCGCGCCGTCCAGGGAGTGGCTGGACCACGCCCACACCCCGGCGGCGCGGATCGCCATCCAGCGGTGGCTGACCGCCCACCCCGCCCAGGACGCCGCGGCGGGGACCGAAGCGGCCGCCGCCTCCCGGCCGCCCGCCGACGACCCCGCCCCTCCGCAGACGGCGGACGCCCCGCAGACGGCCCCCGGCCGTCCCGCCGCCGCCGAGGTCCTGACCGACCGGTCCGGCGCGACCGTACGGCTCGCCGGGTGCTGTACGCCCGTACCGCCCGACGAAGTGACCGGTTTCGCCGTGCGCGGGGGAACGGTCACCGTGCACCGGACCGGGTGCGCCGCGGTGACGCGGATGCAGCGTGCGGGGCGCGCGGAGGTCGGCGTGCGCTGGGGGGAGGGCGCGGAGTGCCGGGTCACGCTGGTCGCCGAATCGTTCGTCCGTCCGCATCTGCTCGCGGACCTCACCGAGGCCATGGCGCTCGAAGGCGCCGAGATCGTCTCCGCGACCGTCGAACCGCCCGACCGCCAGCAGGTACGGCACACCTATACGGTGCAGTTGCCGAACGCCGCCCAGCTGCCCGCCCTCATGCGCGCGATGCGGGACGTGGCCGGGGTGTACGACGTGAGCCGGGCCCAGCGGCACGACCAGGGCGTCTGACCGGGGCGAGGAGCGGCCGAGCGGCGGTGTGATTACCCGATCGGGTGGGCCGAAAGCGCGCCGTCGCCGCAGCGTCCGCGCGCGCTGATAGCCGTGGGACATGCCGCTCACCCCGCACCCCCTCGCTCCCCGCCGAAGGACGGCCACGGCGCTGCTTGCCTCAGCCGTCTCCGTCTGCCTGCTCGCCGCGAGTGCCCCCGCCGAGCCGCTCGGCATCGGCGACCGCCTCTTCCCCCACCTGGGCAACCCCGGCTACGACGTGCTGTCGTACGACCTCTCCCTCGGCTATCCCGGCCGCAACGACCGGCCGCTCGAGGCCGTCACCACCATCGACGCCCGCATCACCGCCGACCTGGACCGGATCAACCTCGACTTCACCCATGGCACGGTCCGCTCGGTCGACGTCGACGGCCGCCCCGCCGCCTTCAGCGGCGCCGGCGAGGACCTGGTGATCACCCCCGAGGACGATCTCGACGAGGGCGAGTCGACGCGGATCACCGTCCGGCACACCAGTGACCCGGTGCCCGGGGACCGCGAGGGCGGCTGGGTGCGCACCGCGGACGGCCTCGCCATGGCCAACCAGGCCGACGCCGCCCACCTGGTGTTCCCCTGCAACGACCACCCCTCCGACAAGGCGCTGTTCACCTTCCGGATCACCGCCCCCGACGGCCACACGGCCGTCGCCAACGGTCTGCCGACGGGCGTGGACCGCAGGAAGGGGGCCACCACATGGACGTACCGGACGGCGCACCCCATGGCGACCGAACTCGCCCAGGTCTCCATCGGTCGCTCGACGGTGGTGCACCGCACCGGCCCGCACGGTCTCCCCCTGCGGGACGTCGTCCCCACCGAGCACCGCGCGCAGGCCGAGCCCTGGCTGGCGAGGACCCCGGCCCAGATCTCCTGGATGGAGGAGAAGGCCGGGCGCTACCCCTTCGCGACCTACGGCCTGCTCCTGGCCGACGCGACCACCGGATTCGCCCTCGAGACCCAGACGCTCTCCCTCTTCGAGCGTGACCTGTTCACCGACCCCGCCCTCCCGGACTGGTACGTCGAGTCGATCATGGTGCACGAGCTGGCCCACCAGTGGTTCGGCAACAGCGTCGGGCCCCGCACCTGGTCCGACCTGTGGCTCAACGAGGGGCACGCCACCTGGTACGAGGCGCTGTACGCCGAGGAGAAGGGCGGACGATCCCTCGAGGCCCGGATGAGGGCCGCCTACGAGGCGTCCGACGGCTGGCGCGCGGCAGGAGGACCGCCCGCCGCGCCCAAGCCCCCGGAGCCCGGCCGCAAGATCGGCATCTTCCGGCCGAACGTCTACGCCGGCGGCGCGCTCGTCCTGTACGCCCTGCGCCAGGAGATCGGCCGCGCCGCCTTCGAACGCCTGGAACGCGAGTGGGTCACCCGCCACCGCGACGGCACGGCCTCGACCTCCGACTTCGTCCGGCTGGCCTCCGACGTCGCCGGACGCGACCTGACCGGCTTCCTGCACCCCTGGCTCCACGGCACCACGACTCCGCCGATGCCCGGCCATCCGGAATGGCGGGCCGCCGCCCGTGACGCGAAGCCCGCCCGCCGCCCGGTCCCCTCCGCGCACCGGCCCGTGCATCGAGCGGACGCAGGCCGGGAATAACACGGTGACGAGACGGGCCGTACCGTGCGACCATCGTCGAGTCCGCACCCCACGGGACACGGGAATCTCCCGGACCCCCCGGACGTTGTGGACAGTGACGGAGGGTCTTCTGACCGGCTCCGTCGCCACCCGAGACACCGACGACGTAAGGACCCAATGACCTCCTCTTCTTCCCCTTCCCAGGACACCAAGCGCTTCGCGCACACCCACCCCGAGGGTCTTCGGGCCGATGCCCTGATGGAAGAGGACGTCGCCTGGAGCCTCGAGATCGACGGAGAGCGGGACGGCGACCAGTTCGACCGCTCCGAGCGTGCGGCGCTGCGCCGTGTCGCCGGCCTCTCCACCGAGCTCGAGGACGTCACCGAGGTCGAGTACCGGCAGCTCCGCCTGGAGCGCGTCGTGCTCGTCGGCGTGTGGACCTCGGGCACCGTGCAGGACGCGGAGAACTCCCTGGCCGAGCTCGCCGCCCTCGCGGAGACGGCCGGCGCCCTCGTCCTCGACGGCGTGATCCAGCGCCGCGACAAGCCGGACGCCGCCACCTACATCGGCTCCGGCAAGGCCGAGGAGCTGCGCGACATCGTGCTCGACACGGGCGCGGACACCGTCATCTGCGACGGTGAGCTCAGCCCCGGCCAGCTCATCCACCTCGAGGACGTCGTCAAGGTCAAGGTCATCGACCGCACGGCCCTGATCCTGGACATCTTCGCCCAGCACGCCAAGTCCCGAGAGGGCAAGGCGCAGGTCGCGCTCGCGCAGATGCAGTACATGCTGCCGCGGCTGCGCGGCTGGGGTCAGTCGCTGTCCCGGCAGATGGGCGGCGGCAAGGGCGGCGGCCTCGCCACCCGTGGTCCCGGTGAGACCAAGATCGAGACGGACCGGCGGCGGATCCGCGAGAAGATGGCGAAGATGCGCCGGGAGATCGCGGAGATGAAGACCGGCCGCGAGATCAAGCGCCAGGAGCGCAGGCGCCACAAGGTGCCGTCCGTGGCCATCGCGGGCTACACCAACGCCGGCAAGTCCTCGCTGCTCAACCGCCTCACGGGCGCGGGCGTCCTGGTCGAGAACGCCCTGTTCGCGACCCTCGACCCGACCGTGCGCCGGGCCGAGACCCCGAGCGGCCGGCTGTACACGCTCGCCGACACGGTCGGATTCGTCCGGCACCTGCCGCACCACCTGGTCGAGGCGTTCCGCTCCACCATGGAGGAAGTCGGCGACGCCGACCTGATCCTGCACGTGGTCGACGGTTCGCACCCGGTCCCCGAGGAGCAGCTCGCCGCCGTGCGCGAGGTGATCAGGGACGTCGGCGCCACCGACGTACCCGAGATCGTCGTGATCAACAAGGCCGATGCGGCCGACCCGCTGACCCTTCAGCGGCTGCTGCGGGTGGAGAAGCGCTCCATCGCGGTCTCGGCCCGCACCGGCCGGGGCATCGAGGAGCTGCGCGCGCTCATCGACAACGAGCTCCCCCGCCCGTCGGTGGAGATCGAGGCACTCGTGCCGTACACCCGCGGCAAGCTGGTCGCCCGCGCCCACGACGAGGGCGAGGTGATCTCCGAGGAACACACCCCGGAGGGCACCCTGCTCAAGGTCCGGGTGCACGAGGAGCTGGCGGCGGAACTCACGCCGTACGCGCCCACCCCGGCCGGCTGATCACTCCGGCAGTACGACGAAGGCCCGCCCTCTGTCCACGGCAGGGGGCGGGCCTTCGGCATGCAGGGCGCGTGCGGATCACTGACCGCCGTAGGTCTTGCTCATGTTCTGGTACAGCGCCTCGGCGTCCTCGCCCAGCTGCGGGCCCGCCAGCCAGGTGTTGTCCGTCGGGCCGATCGAGGTGTTGGAGACCAGCACCGTCTCGCCGTCGCGCACCCGGAACCAGCCGCCGCCGGAGGAACCGCCGGTCATCGTGCAGCCGATGCGGTACATGGACGGCAGGTCCGAGGCGAGCGAGAACCGGCCCGGCGCGTCGAGGCACTTGAACATCTGCAGCCCGTTGTAGGGCGGCGCGGCCGGGTACCCCCAGGCGCCCATCCGGCCCGCCTCGGCCGCGGACGGGGCGGAGAAGTCCACGTCGAGCGCGGCGCCCACCGTCTCCTCCAGCGACTTGCTCCCCTGCTCCGGCTTCACGTGCAGCACGGCGTAGTCGTACGCGGCGCCGTCACCGCCCGTCTCCGAACCTCCCTGGATCCAGCCGTTGGACGTCGACGCCCAGTCCGCCCACCAGTTGCCGTACGGGGCGATCTCGGAGGCGCTCGCGTTGCCCAGGTCCCCCTCGGACGTGCCGAGGTCGTTGTAGGCCGGGACGAAGACGAGGTTCCGGAACCAGCCGCCGTTGCCGCCGGCGTGCACACAGTGCCCGGCCGTCCAGACGAGATTGGACTTGCCCGGGTGGTTCACGTCCTTGATGACCGTGCCGGAGCAGACGGCGGGGCCCTCGGGGGAGTCGAAGAACACCTTGCCGACCGGCGCCGCGTTCTCGTGGTACGGCGTCTTCTCGGCCTCCGCCCGGACCGGGGCGGGCTCCGGGTCGCTGAGCCCCTGGGCCGCCGAGGCGTCCTTGGTGGTGACGTGCTTGTCCGCCTCCTTCGCGGACTGCATCCGGTCGGGCTTCCACAGGCCCTCGATCACCGGGTTGACGAAGTCCTCGGCCTCACTGAGCCACTTGTCCTTGTCCCAGTCCTGCCAGCCGCCGTTCTTCCACTTGTCGACGTCGATCCCGTGTTCCTTGAGCCTGTCCGCGATGCCGGACGGGATCCGCACACCGCCGCTGTCGGCCGCCTGCGACGTGGTGGCGTCGGGCTTGTCGCTCGCCTTGTCCTTCTCGGAACCGCCGCACGCGGTGGCGGTGAGCGCCAGGGCGGCGACCAGTCCGGTGGCTGCGAGGACGGTGCGACGCCGTCCTCGTCCGCGTGGAGCGGACATACGTGTGGAACGCATGGTGCTGTGACCCCCGTTGTGTGCTGATGAATGGCGTGCCGCGCACGCGTGTCCCGCTCGGGCGGGGCGCCCGGCCCGGGTGCGCGGCGCCCCCGGACCGGACGAGCCGGTCACTGCCCGGTGAACTTCTCGCTGACCGCCTCGTACACGCCCTTGGCCTCGTCACCCAGCCGCGGGCCGGCCAGCCAGCCCGACGTCACCGGGCCGATGGAGGTGTTGGACACCAGTGCGGGCTTGCCGTCCGAACCCGTCGCGACCCAGCCGCCACCGGACGAACCGGCCGTCATGCTGCAACCGATGCGGTACATCGTGGGGTCGGAGGCGCTGATCGACAGCCGGCCCGGCTTGTCCGCGCAGCGGTACAGCGTCTGACCGTCGTACGGCGCAGCGGCCGGGTAACCGATCGCGGTCATCTCCCGCACCTTCGACACGGCGGGGGCGTCGAAGTCCACCGGCAGTGCCGCACCGACCGTTTCCTCCAGCGACTTGCCGCCGCTGCCCTTCTCCGGCGTCACATGCAGGACCGCGAAGTCGTACGAGGCGCCGTCACCGCCCGTGGCGCCGCCCTGCTCGATCCACTGGTCCGAGGTCTGCACCCAGTCGCCCCACCAGACACCGTGCGGAGCGATCTCCTCCTTGGGGGCGCTCTCGAGCTCCTTCGCCGACTTGCCGGAGTCGTTGTACGACGGCACGAACGCGATGTTGCGGTACCAGCCGCCCTTCTTGCCGGCGTGCACGCAATGGCCCGCAGTCCACACCATGTTGGACTTGCCCGGGTTGGCCGGGTCCTGCACCACGGTCGCCGAGCAGACCATCGTCCCCTCGGGAGAGTCGAAGAAGACCTTGCCGGCCGTAGGGGCGTTGGCGTGGTACGACGGCGGAATCGCCTGCGCCTGCACCGGTTCCGGGGTGGGATCGGTCACGCCCTGGTCACCGGAGATGTCGCTCTCGTCGACGCCCTGGTCCGGTTCCTCGGCGTCCCGCATGCGGTCCGAGTCCCACAGGCCCTCGATGATCGGGTTGACGAAGTCCTGGGCCTCGCGCAGCCAGTCGTCCTTGTCCCAGTTCTTCCAGGCGCCGTTCTTCCACTTGTCGATATCGATCCCGTGCTCCTTGAGCCGGTCCCTGATGTCGTCCGGGATCTTGAGCTTGCCGTCGTCGGCTGCGGCGGTCGCCGAGGTGTCGGCGCTCGCGTCCGTGTCGCCCGAGGCGCAGGCGGTGGCGGTGAGGGCGAGCGCGGAGGCGAGCGCGACGGAGGCCAGAACGGGGGAGGTTCTGCGCCGTGCCCTCCCCTCTCGGCGGGTGGTGGACGACGGCCGTATGGATCGCATGATCTGACTCCCCCTGAAATGAACGAACTTGGCGCTGTCGCCGTCTGTACACCCGGAAACGTGGGGAGTTCACGGGAGCCCCGACGGCCTGCGGGAACGGCACCACACACTATGCGCTCGCTGTGGGGGACGTCCGACGGAACGGCAACGGTTCGGCTACAAGCCACCTGACCAGGACAATCGTCCGGAGATCAGCCGATTTGAGGCCGCCGCGGGGCGTGAGCCGCCGGCCGCGCTCCCGCCGACCCCGGAGCCACCCGTAACCCCGTGGGCGGACCGGGGTTGGTAGCGGTGGGGGGCCGCAGGTCGCGCGCGGTTCCCCCTGCCCGTGGTACGGCGCGAGCACGGTGAGGGACGGAGGACGGTGGCGGAGCCGACGTATGAGGGACCGGAGGCCGGGACCCTGCCGATCGTCCCCGTGAGAGCACGGGGGATGACCGTCGAGGGTGCGGACGGCCGCCGTTACCTGGACTGCCTCTCCGGCGTGGGAACCCTCGCCCTCGGGCACAACCACCCCGTGGTGCTCGAGGCGATGCGCCGCACCATCGACTGGGGCGCACCGCTCCACGTCTCCGACGCGGCGACTCCGGTACGGGACGCCTTCGTCGCAGAACTGTCCCGGACCCTCCCTCCGGGGCTCGCCGAGCGTGCGCATGTGCGTTTCTGCGGAGCGGCCGCCGGCGACGCCAGGGCGACCGCGCTGCACGCCGTGCGAGCGGCGACCGGCCGCGTCGACGTTCTGGAGCTCACCGACGCCCTCTTCTGGAGCGGAGGGGAGCGCGCAGCCGGCGGAGCGCTCACGGAGCCGGAACACCACTCGCCGCGACCCGCGGTCGCCGACGAGACCCTGACGGGGCTCGGGCGGACCGGCGCCTTCTGGGCCGTGGAGCACTCCGGCGTCACACCCGACGCGATGGTGCTGTCCGCGTCCACCGGGGGCGGTCTGCCCCTGGCCGTCGTGGTCCACCGGGACGACTTCGACGTGCGAGACGGCCCGCGCCCCCACACGGGCAACCAACTCGCCATGGCGGCGGGCACCGCGACCCTTGCCCATGTGCGGGAGAACCGCCTCGCCGACCACGCGGCCGCACTGGGCAGCCGCATGCTGTCCCGGCTCCGCGCGCTCGCCGAGGAGCTCACCTGCGTCCGGGAGGTGCGCGGGCGGGGGCTGCTGATCGGGGTCGAACTGGTGGACGCGGAGCGGGAGTGCGACGCCGGCCCGGAGCCGATGCCCCCGGCGGACGGCGGCGCCCGGCCGTGCCGGCCCCGGCCGGCCGCGCCGGGGCTCCCGACCGCTGTCCGGCGCGCGTGCCTGCGACGCGGTCTGATCGTCGACCTCGGCGGCCCCCGCGCGAACGTCGTCCGGCTGCTGCCACCGCTGACGATCACGGACGAACAGGCCACCGCCGTCCTGGACCGGCTCGCCGACGCACTCCACGCGGCGGCCCACGGGGAGTCTCCTGCTCCCCGCGGCGGCCGCGTCCGGGCCGGCCAGGGGGTGTCTGGCACATGAGCGCGGGAGAAGGAGCGGCGCCTGGTGCGTGCGATCGCAAGGCGCCGGAGCGCCCTCGTGGTTGAGCCACGCGGGCGTTTCGGCAACGCGGCGAGCGTGCGTGCCGGACGCCACGACGCCGCGGGCATGTGTCAGACACCCCCTACGACGCGAGCCGCGTCCCCGGACCGTACCGGAGACCACCCCGCACCCCCCACGAGGACCACCATGCACACCACCTCCGCACCGGCCGGCCGCGCGAGCTCCGCGGTCCCGCACCAGGAGACGATGCCGCCCGGAGCCCAGGGGCCCGGAGACACCGGTGTCCGTGCCCCGGACCCTGCCGATCCGCTCAGGACGGCCCAGGCCGCGGCGGTCGACAACCTGCTGCGCTGCTGGGTACGCGAAACAGGCATCCCCGCGCCGGACGGCGACATCCTGCGCATCGCCCTGCCCGCCGGCGGCACCGCCCTGTTCGTCCCCGTCCGGTACTGGTCCCCGACGGGCCTGCACCGATTCGGGCCACCCTGCCTGGCCGGGGCCCCGGAACCCGCCCCACCGGTCGACGCCGTCCTGCTGGCCGCCCTCCTCGCCAACGAGAACGCCGCCGGGGTCTCGCCGGCGCGCGCGGGTACGCAAGCCCCGCCGGTCCGGGACGGCGTGCGCCTCGCCCCGGCGCCTCTGCCGGCCGGGGCCTGTACCGATCTCGTCTCGCGTGTCGCCGACTCCGCCCGCCGAGTGGCCACCTTCGTCGCCGAGCGCCAGAAAGACCCGGCCGACCACCCGGACCTCTTCCTCGCCGCCGAGCAGGCACTCGTCCTGGGGCACCCGCTGCACCCGGACCCGAAGAGCCGCGAGGGCCTCACCGATGCCGAGGCGGAGCACTACTCACCCGAGCTGCGCGGCTCCTTCCCGCTGCACTGGATCGCGGTCGCCCCTTCCCTCCTCGCCGCCGACTCCGCCTGGACCGAGCGCGGACGCCCCGTCACCGCGCCCTCCCTCACCGCCCGGCTGGCCGGAACCGGGCTGCTGCTGCCCGACGGATACGCGGCGCTCCCCGTGCACCCCTGGCAACTGCGCCACGTCCGCCACCGCCGGGCGACCGCGGCCCTGCTGGACGCCGGACTGCTCCGCGACCTCGGCGGCCGGGGCGCCCCCTGGCACCCCACCTCCTCGGTGCGCACCGTCCACCGCACCGGCGCGCCGGCCATGCTCAAGCTGTCGCTGGCCCTGCGCATCACCAACTCCCGACGGGAGAACCTCCGCAAGGAGCTCCACCGGGGCGTCGAGGTCCACCGTCTGCTGCGCACCGGACTGTCCCAGCAGTGGCGCGCCGCGCACCCCTGCTTCGACATCGTCCGCGACCCCGCCTGGGTCGCCGTGGACGGCCCGGACGGCGACCCCGTCCCCGGGCTCGACGCCGTGATCCGGCACAACCCGTTCCGGCCGCAGGACGACGTCGTCTGTGTCGCCGGACTGCTCTCGCCGCGCCCCCGTCCCGGCGGCGGTGCCATGCGGTCCCGGCTGGCCGAGATCGTCACCCGCCTCGCCGCCCGTACGGGACGGCCGCCCGGTGCCGTCGCCGCCGAGTGGTTCCTGCGCTACCTCGAGCACGTCGTGCGGCCCGTGCTGTGGCTGGACGGAACGGCCGGCATCGCACTGGAGGCGCACCAGCAGAACACCCTGCTCCTGCTGGACGCCGACGGCTGGCCGGCGGGCGCCCGCTACCGGGACAACCAGGGCTACTACTTCCGGGCGTCGCGCCGCACGGAACTCGACGCGCGGCTGCCCGGCATCGGCGAGCACAGCGACACCTTCGTTCCCGACGACGTCACCGATGAACGCTTCGCCTACTACCTGGGCATCAACAACGTCCTGGGACTCGTCGGCGCCCTGGGCTCCCAGGGCCTCGCCGACGAACGGCTGCTGCTCGCGGCCTTCCGCCGTTTCCTCACCGGGGTCCGCGCCGGACCCGCCCGGACCCACGGCACACTGCCCGCCCGTCTGCTCGACTCCCCCCGATTGCGCTGCAAGGCCAATCTGCTGACCCGGCTGCACGGCCTCGACGAACTCGCCGGCCCGGTCGACACCCAGTCCGTCTACGTCACCATCGCCAACCCGCTGCACTCATGACCCCCGGCCACATCGCAGGCTGGGGCCCGGCCGGCACTCCCGCGGGCCTGTTCCGGCTCGTCCCCGTCCAGTTGGAACGGGATCTTCCCCTGCTCGCAGGGTGGATGAACGACCCGGCCGTCGCCGCGTTCTGGGAGCTCTCCGGGCCTTTGGCCCTGACGGCGGACCACGTGCGGGCCCAGCTCACCGGCGACGGCCGCAGCGTGCCCTGCCTCGGCGTCCTCGACGGTACGCCGATGAGCTACTGGGAGATCTACCGCGCGGATCTGGACCCGCTGGCCGGCCACTACCCCGCCCGGCCCCACGACACCGGCCTGCACGTCCTCATCGGCGCCCCGGGCGACCGGGGACGGGGTCTCGGCAGCCTCCTGCTCAGAACGGTCGCGGACCTTGTCCTCGACCACCGGCCCGCCTCACCGCGCGTCGTCGCGGAACCCGACCTGCGCAACACCGCCTCCGTCAGCGCGTTCCTGAAGGCGGGCTTCCGCTTCTTCGCCGAGGCCGATCTGCCCACCAAGCGGGCCGCCCTCATGATCCGGGACCGCTCCCTGCGCCGGCTGCTGTAGTGCCGGGCGCCCTCTCACCTGCCGTCCTCCCTTCCCTCCCGACCGAGGAGACCCCGTCTTGATCGAATCCCCGGCTCCCGCCGTGATCGCACGAATGTCAGTGCAGGGTCGTAGGGTGGTCGCGCTATGACGAAGCCCTCACTCCCCGAACTCCTGCATGCTGCCGTCACCGCTGTCGGCGGCACGGAGCGCCCCGGCCAGGTGACCATGGCCGAAGCCGTCGCGGAGGCGATCGACGACGGCTCCCACCTGCTGGTCCAGGCGGGCACCGGCACCGGAAAGTCCCTGGGCTACCTGGTGCCCGCGCTCGCGCACGGTGAGCGGGTGGTGGTGGCGACGGCGACCCTGGCCCTGCAGCGCCAGCTCGTCGAGCGGGACCTGCCGCGCACGGTGGAGTCACTGCATCCGCTGCTGCGCCGCCGCCCGGAGTTTGCGATGCTCAAGGGCCGCTCCAACTACCTGTGCCTGCACCGCCTCCACGAGGGCGTGCCGCAGGACGAGGAGGAGGGCCTCTTCGACCAGTTCGAGGCGGCCGCCCCCACCAGCAAGCTGGGCCAGGACCTGCTGCGGCTGCGCGACTGGTCGGACGAGACGGAGACCGGTGACCGGGACGACCTGACGCCGGGCGTGTCCGACCGGGCGTGGTCCCAGGTGTCGGTGTCGTCGAGGGAGTGCCTGGGCGCAACGAAGTGCGCCTACGGCGCGGAGTGCTTCGCCGAGACCGCCCGTGAGCGGGCCAAGCTGGCCGAGGTGGTCGTCACCAACCACGCGCTGCTGGCGATCGACGCCATCGAGGGCGCCCCGGTGCTCCCGCAGCACGAGGTGCTGATCGTCGACGAGGCCCATGAGCTGGTCTCCCGGGTCACCGGAGTCGCCACGGGCGAGCTCACCCCGGGACAGGTGAACCGCGCGGTGCGGCGCGCCGCGAAGCTGGTCAACGAGAAGGCCGCGGACCAGCTCCAGACCGCCGCGGAGGGGTTCGAGCGCCTGATGGAGCTGGCCCTCCCCGGCCGGCTGGAGGAGATCCCGGAGGACCTCGGCTACGCGCTCATGGCGCTGCGCGACGCCTGCCGCACCGTCATCTCCGCGATCGGCGGCACCCGCGACAAGTCGGTCCAGGACGAGGACGCGGTCCGCAAGCAGGCGCTGGCCTCCGTGGAAAGCATCCACGACGTGGCGGAGCGGATCACGAACGGCTCCGAATGGGACGTCGTCTGGTACGAGCGCCACGACCGCTTCGGTGCCTCCCTGCGTGTCGCTCCCATGTCGGTCTCCGGCCTGCTGCGCGAGAAGCTCTTCACCGACCGCTCCGTCGTGCTGACGTCCGCCACGCTGAAGCTGGGCGGCGACTTCAACGGCGTGGGGGCGTCGCTGGGACTCGGCGCCGAGGGGACAGAGGGGGACGACCTCCCGCAGTGGAAGGGCGTGGACGTCGGCTCGCCGTTCGACTACCCCAGGCAGGGAATCCTGTACGTGGCGAAGCATCTGGCGCGCCCCGCGCGTGACGGCGACCGCGCGGACATGCTGGACGAGCTCACGGAGCTGATCCAGGCGGCGGGTGGCCGCACCCTGGGCCTCTTCTCCTCGATGCGGGCCGCGCAGCTCGCCGCCGAGGAGCTGCGTTCCCGCATCCCCGAGTTCCCGATCCTTCTCCAGGGCGAGGAGACGCTCGGCGAGCTGATCAAGAACTTCGCGGCCGATCCGAGGACCTGCCTCTTCGGCACGCTGTCGCTCTGGCAGGGCGTCGACGTACCGGGTCCGAGCTGCCAGCTGGTGGTCATGGACAAGATCCCCTTCCCGCGCCCGGACGACCCCTTGATGAGCGCCCGGCAGAAGGCCGTGGAGGAGGCCGGGGGCAACGGCTTCATGGCGGTCGCCGCCACTCACGCCGCGCTGCTCATGGCGCAGGGCGCCGGCCGTCTGGTCCGTGCCTCCGGTGACCGGGGCGTGGTGGCCGTGCTGGACCAGCGACTGGCCACCGCGCGCTACGGGAGCTATCTGAAGGCTTCGCTGCCCGACTTCTGGTACACGACGGACCGGAACCAGGTCCGGAAGTCACTCGCCGCGATCGATGCGGCGGCGAAGCAGACGGAGGCCGAGGCACAGGCTCAGGCTGAGTGAGACGGTGGCGCGCCGTGTGCGGCGGCGTCACCGAACCGGTCGTCCTGTGACTGCTCCGCCAGGTGCGGGGTCCGTCACCGACGGTCCCGGCCCGAATCCGGACAGCACAGGACCCCGGAACCGGCGCAGGGGTCCCGGGGTCCGGTCAAGGGCGGGGCGGCGGGTCGGGGCCTGCCCCAGGCCGTGCTCAGACGCGGCGCAGAACGGCCACCACCTTGCCGAGAATGGTCGCGTCGTCGCCGGGGATCGGCTCATAGGCCGCGTTGTGCGGGAGCAGCCACACATGGCCGTCCTCGCGCTTGAAGCGCTTGACGGTCGCTTCGCCGTCGAGCATCGCCGCCACGATGTCGCCGTTCTCGGCGACCGGCTGGCGGCGGACGGTGACCCAGTCGCCGTCACAGATCGCGGCCTCGATCATGGAGTCACCCACGACCTTCAGCACGAACAGTTCACCGTCGCCGACGAGCTGCCGGGGGAGGGGGAAGACATCCTCGACGGACTCCTCGGCGAGGATCGGACCACCGGCGGCGATACGGCCGACCAGCGGCACGTAGGACGCGGCCGGCTTCCCGGCGGTGTCCGTGGGCTGCACGGCGGCTGCCTGGTCGGAGCCGCGCACCTCGTACGCCCGCGGGCGGTGCGGGTCTCGGCGCAGGAAACCCTTGCGCTCGAGGGCCATGAGCTGGTGTGCCACCGAGGAGGTGCTGGAGAGGCCGACCGCCTGGCCGATCTCGCGCATCGACGGCGGGTACCCCCGTCGCTGCACCGAGTCCCTGATGACCTCGATCACCCGGCGCTGCCGGTCAGTGAGCCCGGAGCTGTCCGCCCGGATGCCGGGAGGTCGGCCCGGCAGGGACCGCTTGGGCCCCTCGGGATTCGTGGCTTCGTTCATCGCATGCACCGGCTCGAGCCGGCCCTGGGAGCGGTCCTGGGCAGTGATGGCGGCACTGTCTGCGGTGGTGGTCACGTCGGCCCCTCTCGATGGTCTCCCTGCAGCACAACGGTAGATGCTTTCGAAAGGTTGCGCCAAACACACGTTCGAGTGAAAAATTGCGAATTGCTGTACGCAATCTCTCGCCGCCGTGTATTGGTCGCCACGCTTCCTGCCGGACAAACGGGCCCATTGTTGTACTCTCACCGCCGAGGCGACTCGGCCCCCGAGGTGCGGCCCCCCAGTCTGCCATCGGCCGCCGTCCGGCGCGGGGAGCGGGGCCGCTCTCTCCGGGAGCCGCACGCCCTCTCCTCCCCGCGGGCACCGCATCTCCCCGTCGCCCGGCGCCCCGGCCCGGTCCACGCGCGACACGCGTGCAGGGCATGAATGTATGAGCCAATCCCCACATCTAGTGGTTGGATTGCAGTTGCAGCCCAGAAGTTGTGGTCCCCCGGGTCTCGACGCCCTCCGCGATCGCCTATGCTGGTGCTGCTTCGTGAGGCCCGTGAGGCCCGACGAGGCCATTGAGTCTGCTGTGAGGAGGGTTGGAGTTCATGCACTGCCCCTTCTGCAGGCACCCCGACAGCCGTGTCGTCGACAGCCGTACGACCGACGACGGCACGTCGATCCGCAGGCGCCGCCAGTGTCCGGACTGCTCCCGTCGTTTCACGACCGTGGAGACGTGTTCGCTCATGGTGGTCAAGCGGTCCGGAGTCACCGAACCGTTCAGCCGCACCAAGATCATCAATGGTGTGCGCAAGGCCTGTCAGGGGCGGCCCGTCACCGAGGACGCCCTCGCCCAGCTCGGCCAGCGGGTCGAGGAGGCGGTGCGGGCCACCGGAAGCGCCGAGCTGACCACCCATGACGTGGGGCTGGCCATACTCGGCCCCTTGCAGGAGCTCGACCTCGTCGCCTACCTGCGATTCGCGTCCGTCTACCGGGCGTTCGACTCGCTCGAGGACTTCGAGGCCGCGATCGCGGAACTCCGGCGGGCGGAGCGGCCCGCCGCCGACGAGGGGGACGACGGGGGCGGCGACGGGGCCGGCCCGGGGAGCCAGGAAGACGACAGCGGGTCCGGAGGGGCCGAACAGGTCCCGGAACCCGCTCCCGCCGCCGGCTGACCGGCGGCCCGGCCCCGGACGCCAGGTGCGGGGTCCGGTCGGGCGGCGGCGATGAGAAGACCTGTTGCGGGCAGGTGAGTGGGTGCCCGCAGCATCAGACAGAACACCGTGCCACGGGAACAATCGGGGCACTTTTGGGCGTTTTCGCCCGTACAGGGAGGCGGCATGACAGAGACGGCGAGCGGTCCGGCACGTAGTTCCCGAGCCAAGGCGAGCAAGGCCGGCAAGGGACTGCGCGTCGAGCGCATCCACACCACCCCGGGGGTCCACCCGTACGACGAGGTGGCCTGGGAGCGCCGTGACGTCGTCATGACCAACTGGCGCGACGGCTCGGTCAACTTCGAGCAGCGCGGCGTCGAGTTCCCCGACTTCTGGTCGGTGAATGCGGTCAACATCGTCACCAGCAAGTACTTCCGCGGTGCCGTGGGCACCCCGCAGCGCGAGACCGGCCTCAAGCAGCTGATCGACCGCATCGTGAAGACGTACCGGAAGGCCGGTGAGGACCACAAGTACTTCGCCTCGCCCGCCGACGCCGAGATCTTCGAGCACGAGCTGGCGTACGCCCTCCTGCACCAGATCTTCAGCTTCAACAGCCCCGTGTGGTTCAACGTGGGCACGCCCCAGCCGCAGCAGGTCTCCGCCTGCTTCATCCTGTCCGTCGACGACTCCATGGAGTCGATCCTCGACTGGTACAAGGAAGAGGGCATGATCTTCAAGGGCGGCTCCGGGGCCGGCCTGAACCTCTCCCGGATCCGCTCCTCCAAGGAGCTGCTCTCCTCCGGCGGCAACGCCTCCGGCCCGGTCTCTTTCATGCGCGGAGCCGACGCCTCCGCCGGAACCATCAAGTCCGGTGGGGCCACCCGCCGCGCCGCCAAGATGGTCGTCCTCGACGTGGACCACCCGGACATCGAGGACTTCGTCGAGACCAAGGTCAAGGAGGAGGAGAAGATCCGCGTCCTGCGCGACGCGGGCTTCGACATGGACCTGGGCGGCGACGACATCGCCTCCGTCCAGTACCAGAACGCCAACAACTCGGTCCGTGTGAACGACGAGTTCATGGAGGCGGTCGAGAAGGGCGGCACGTTCGGCCTGCGCGCCCGCATGACCGGCGAGGTCATCGAGGAGGTCGACGCCAAGGAGCTCTTCCGCAAGATCGCCGAGGCCGCGTGGGCCTGCGCGGACCCGGGCATCCAGTACGACGGCGTCATCAACAACTGGCACACCTGCCCCGAGTCCGGCCGGATCACCGCGTCGAACCCGTGCAGCGAGTACATGCACCTGGACAACACGTCCTGCAACCTGGCCTCGCTGAACCTGATGAAGTTCCTCAAGGACGACGGCCAGGGCCACCAGTCCTTCGAGACCGAGCGCTTCCAGAAGGTCGTCGAGCTGGTCATCACCGCGATGGACATCTCGATCTGCTTCGCGGACTTCCCGACCCAGAAGATCGGTGAGAACACCCGCGCCTTCCGCCAGCTCGGCATCGGCTACGCCAACCTCGGCGCCCTGCTGATGGCGACCGGTCACGCCTACGACTCCGACGGCGGCCGCGCCCTCGCCGGCGCGATCACCTCCCTGATGACGGGCACGGCGTACCGCCGCTCCGCCGAACTCGCCTCGATCGTCGGCCCGTACGACGGCTACGCCCGCAACGCCGACGCCCACAAGCGCGTCATGAAGCAGCACGCCGACGCCAACGGCATCGCCGTGCGCATGGACGACCTGGACACCCCGGTGTGGGCCGCCGCCACCGAGGCCTGGCAGGACGTGATCCGCCTCGGCGACAAGAACGGCTTCCGCAACTCCCAGGCCTCCGTACTCGCCCCGACCGGCACCATCGGTCTGGCGATGTCCTGCGACACCACCGGTGTCGAGCCCGACCTGGCGCTGGTGAAGTTCAAGAAGCTCGTCGGCGGCGGCTCGATGCAGATCGTCAACGGCACCGTCCCGCAGGCCCTGCGCCGCCTGGGCTACCAGGAGGAGCAGATCGAGGCGATCGTCGCCCACATCGCCGAGAACGGCAATGTGATCGACGCCCCCGGTCTCAAGCAGGAGCACTACGAGGTGTTCGACTGCGCCATGGGCGAGCGCGCCATCTCCCCGATGGGCCACGTGCGCATGATGGCCGCGATCCAGCCCTGGATCTCCGGCGCCATCTCCAAGACGGTCAACATGCCGGAGACGGCGACCGTCGAGGAGGTCGAGGAGATCTACTTCGAGGCGTGGAAGCTGGGCGTGAAGGCGCTCGCCATCTACCGCGACAACTGCAAGGTCGGCCAGCCGCTCTCCGCCAAGAAGAAGGAGGAGGAGAAGGCCGAGGTCACCGAGAAGGCCGAGGAGACGATCCGAGCCGCGGTCGAGAAGGTGGTCGAGTACCGCCCGGTCCGCAAGCGCCTCCCGAAGGGCCGTCCCGGCATCACCACCTCCTTCACCGTCGGCGGCGCCGAGGGCTACATGACCGCCAACTCCTACCCGGACGACGGTCTCGGCGAGGTCTTCCTGAAGATGTCCAAGCAGGGCTCCACCCTCGCGGGCATGATGGACGCCTTCTCCATCGCCGTCTCGGTGGGCCTCCAGTACGGCGTTCCGCTGGAGACGTACGTCTCGAAGTTCACCAACATGCGCTTCGAGCCGGCCGGTATGACGGACGACCCGGACGTGCGGATGGCGCAGTCGATCGTCGACTACATCTTCCGCCGTCTGGCGCTGGACTTCCTGCCCTTCGAGACGCGCTCCGCGCTCGGCATCCACTCCGCCGAGGAGCGTCAGCGCCACCTGGAGACCGGTTCGTACGAGCCGTCGGACGACGAGCTCGACGTCGAGGGCCTGGCCCAGTCGGCGCCGCGGGCCCAGGAGCTGAAGGCGGTCGCCACGCCGAAGGCCGAGGTCGAGGTGGCCAAGCCCGCCCCGCAGCAGGCCCACACCAGCGCGGAACTGGTCGAGATGCAGTTGGGCATCCAGGCCGACGCCCCGCTGTGCTTCTCCTGCGGTACGAAGATGCAGCGGGCCGGCTCCTGCTACATCTGCGAGGGCTGCGGCTCGACCAGCGGCTGCAGCTGACGGCAGCCGGTCGGTGGCCCGCACACGCGACCGGCCGGCAGTTCAGGGAAGGGGACCGGCCACCGGCCGGTCCCCTTCGCCGTTCGTGACGGCAGGCTGTCAGGCCCGGCGCGAGGCTCCCATCATGCGGGAGAAGTCCGCCGGGTCGCCGTCGAAGCCCTGGACGCCGGGCCGGAACTCCCAGGGGCCCGACCCGTCCCGGACGAACTCCGCGACCGTCGCCGCCATGGCCCCCAGCACACCGCCGAAGTCGTCCTCGGCCAGGACGGTGTAGCCCTCGCGGATGCGCAGACCCGGGTTCCCCACCCCGGAGAACGTCCGCCGTGCCTGGTGCTGCTGTACGACGACACCGACCACCACGCGCGCGTACCGCTGGTCCAGCCGGTCCAGCTCCAGCGTCATGACCTCGTCGTAGCCGAAGCCCTTGCCGTCCTTACTGTCCCGGTTCAGCGTGATGGTGCCGTCGGGGGAGCGACTGTCGAAGTGCACCACGTAGCCGGGATCGCCGTGCGGGTCGCTCGCCGGATAGGGAGCGGCGACCAGATCCAGGTCGGTCGAGGGCTCGCCCGACGGGCTCGGATCCCACCTCAGCGCGATCTCGACCTTGCGGATGCCCTTGTTGAGGCCGTTCACCAGTCTTCCCCTTCCGCGTGACCGTCCTGCCCGCACACCCCAACTGCCGGACTTTCCCAGCAGGTTGTCCATCCTGCCACGCGCCCGGTGTCGGACGCCGCCAAGCAGTCCCTCCGAGCGTGACCGACGCCACGCTCGCTGGCCTTACGATGGCGCGGTGCTGGTCAAGTGGATTCGCTGCACCGTGGTGGACCGCCGCGGGTTCGAGCGGGGGCAGCGGAAGTGGGCGGGGCTTCTGGGGGAGCCGGGGTTTCGCGGGCAGGGCGGGGGATGGAGCCGGGGGCGGTCGGATGTGGCGCACATTTTCTCCTTCTGGGAGAGTCGCGCCTTCTACGACTCCTTCATGGCGCGCTCCCACGACCGGCTCGCCTCGACTCAGTCGGGCACCTTCAAGGACGCCCAGGTCAGACTTTTCGACCACCGCTTCGACGTGAAGACCGGATTCGAACCCCGCTTCACCGACGCCGACCTGCTCAGGGTCGCCCTGTGCCGGGTCCACGAGGAGCGGGCGGAGCATTTCGTGCTGATGCAGGAGAAGGTCTGGAACCCGGCGATGGCCGGCTCGCCCGGCATGGTCCGGGGGCTCTTCGGCGAGGCGCCGGGCAACGAGTTCCTGGTGCTGTCCATGTGGCGCTCGGCCGCCGAGCACGGCAAGTACCGCACCGAGCGGGTGGAGCGGCTCGCCCTGCGGGCGCAGACGGAGGCGGACGTCGCGGCCCTGGCGGGGGACGTCGTCGACATGGAATCCGCCTGGACGGTCTGATGGCCGGGCCCGTGAGCGTGCACATCCGTGCGATGCGTGGTGCGGGATCTGTGTGACGTACGCCGTACGCGGACGGCACGAGTGCCCGTTCGGGGCTCACCCGATCTAGGGTCTTGGCATGGCACGACCACGGCGCATCGTCCTTGTCCGGCACGGCGAATCAACGGGCAATGTTGATGACTCCGTCTATGAGCGCGAACCCGACCACGCCCTCGCGCTGACCGAGCGGGGCAGACGGCAGGCCGCGGAGACGGGTGAGCGGCTGCGCAAGCTGTTCGGCGACGAGCGGGTCAGCGTCTACGTCTCCCCGTACCGCCGGACGCACCAGACGCTGAGCGCCTTCGAGCTCGACCCGGGGCTGATACGCGTGCGCGAGGAGCCCAGGCTGCGCGAGCAGGACTGGGGGAACTGGCAGGACCGCGAGGACGTGCGCCTGCAGAAGGCCTACCGGGACGCGTACGGCCACTTCTTCTACCGTTTCGCCCAGGGCGAGTCCGGTGCCGACGTGTACGACCGGGTCGGCGGCTTCCTGGAGAGCCTGTTCCGCAGCTTCGAGGCGCCCGACCATCCGCCGAACGTCCTCATCGTCACCCACGGTCTGGCCATGAGGCTGTTCTGCATGCGGTGGTTCCACTGGACCGTGGCGGAGTTCGAATCCCTGTCCAACCCGGGGAACGCCGAGATGCGCATGCTCGTTCTGGGGGAGACCGGCAAGTACACCCTCGACCGGCCGTTCGCACGCTGGCGGGAACCGGAACCGTACGGGATCACCGGATAGGCAGGGGGGCACCGATAGAGTGGCAGGGCGATGACCGCTGATTCCTCTCCCGTTTCCTCATCCGCCGGGCGCCTGGAGCGCGCCCTGGCCGCCCTGCGCGGACTGTCCGTGGGTGACGCGCTCGGCTCCCAGTTCTTCGTGCCGGTGAACTACCCGTTGCTCAAGCGACGCGAGCTGCCTCCAGGTCCGTGGCAGTGGACCGACGACACCGAGATGGCGTGCTCCGTCGTCGCCGTGCTCGCCGCACACCACCGGATCGACCAGGACGCCCTCGCCCGGTCCTTCGCCGTGCATCACGACTTCGACCGGGGTTACGGCCCGGCGGTCAACCGGCTGCTGCGGCTGGTCCGGGAGGGCGGTGACTGGCGCGAGCTGTCCGCCGCGCTCTTCAACGGCCAGGGGTCGTGGGGCAACGGCGCCGCCATGCGGATCGCCCCGCTGGGCGCCTGGTACGCGGACGACCCGGAACAGGCCACCCACCAGGCCGAGGTCTCCTCCTACCCCACGCATCAGCATCGTGAGGCCGTCGTCGGCGCCATGGCCGTCGCCGCGGCCGCCGCGTTCGCCGCGGCCCCGGACGGCCCGCCGGGTGCGGACAGCCTCCTCGACGGAGTGATCGCGCTGGTGCCCGCGAGAAGCGCGGTCGGCGCGGGTCTGCGCCGGGCCCGGGACATGCTCGACTACGGCGACGCGGCGACCGTCGCGGCCGTGCTCGGCTGCGGACGGCGTACGACGGCGCACGACACCGTGCCGTTCGCTCTCTGGTCGGCGGCCCGGGCCCTGGGTGACTACGAGCGGGCCTTCTGGACGACCGCGCAGGTGGGCGGTGACGTCGACACAACCTGTGCGATCGTGGGCGGCGTGGTCGCCGCTGGCAAGGCGGGCGCTCCGCCCGCCGAGTGGGTTGACCGGGTCGAGCCGCTGCCCGACTGGATGCCCACCTCGCTCTGAGACGGGCGCCGACCGGCGTTTCGGAACTCTCCGTACGGCCTGGGAACTGTCCGTGACCGGTCGTTCGTTGTCGGGACACTCCACTGTGTGAGGCGTGAGGCCTGACACATACGGGTGTCACCTGTCGGGCGCCGGAGGATCCAGGGAGAGGGGCGGTCGCGTGATCGTGCATGTGCGGCTCGCCGTGCTGCTCGTCCTGAGCGCCGTGGTGCTGCGGTTCGCGGGCAGGCCCGGCGTTCTCCGGCCGACTCCCGTGAGGTCGGCCGGAGCGCCACCGGGCCGCACCCGTGGCGTTGCCGGTTCAGCCCATGCCCGGTCCTGCCGTGCCCGACAGCGCCTCCAGGTCGCTCTTGCGGACCCGGATGACGAACCACGCGGTGGCCAGGGCGAGTACGGCCATCGCGGCAGCCGGGATGAAGGCGGTGGAGATGCCCTGGGCGAGCACCTCGTGTCCCCAGGGCGCCGGGAGCTGCTGGGTTTGGGCGAACTCCGCCTTCTGCTCCGCCGTCCCTTCGGCCAGGAAGCCCGGCACCTGCTTCTCCGCCTCGTCCCTGCTGGCCGTGCCGAACACCGTCGTCAGCAGGGCCAGGCCCACCGACCCGCCCACCTGCTGGGTGGCGTTGAGGAGCCCGGACGCCGCGCCGGCTTCGTGCTGGGCCACCCCGGAGACCGCGGTGAGGGTCAGCGTCACGAAGTTCAGGCCCATACCGAAGCCGAAGATCAGCATCGGGCCGAGGATGCCGCTGACGTAGGAGCTGTCGGAGCTGATCAGCGTCTGCCAGGCCAGCCCGGTCGCGGCGAGTGCCGAACCGATGAGCATGAACGGCTTGGGCCCGAAGACCGGGAGGAACCTCTGCGACAGCCCGGCGCCGAGCGCGATCACGACCGTCACCGGCAGGAAGGCGAGACCGGCCTCGATCGGGCTGTACCCGAGCACGTTCTGTACGAAGAGGACGATGTAGAAGAACATGCCGAACATGGCCGCGGCCAGGCTGAGCATGATCACATACGTGCCCGAGCGGTTGCGGTCCGCGAACATCCGCAGTGGGGTGATCGGTTCCCTGGCCCGGGACTCGATCAGGGCGAAGGCCACGAGGAGGATCACGGAGGCCGTGAACGAGCCGATGGTCACACTGTCCCGCCAGCCTTCCTCCGCCGCGCGGATGAAGCCGTAGACGAGGGAGGCCATACCGGCGGTCGAGGTCACGGCGCCCGCGATGTCGAAACGGCCGGTGTGCCGTTCGGACTCGTTGATGTACATCGGTGTGAGCACGGCGATCAGCAGGCCGATCGGCACATTGACGAAGAGCACCCACCGCCAGTCGAGCCACTCGGTGAGCATGCCGCCCGCGAGCAGGCCGATGGCGCCGCCGCCCGCGGAGACCGCGGCGAAGACACCGAAGGCACGGTTGCGCTCGGGTCCTTCCGGGAACGTGGTGGTGATGAGTGCCAGCGAGGTGGGCGAGGCGATCGCACCGCCCACTCCCTGCAGTACGCGTGCGGCCAGCAGTTGCCACGGCTCCTGGGCGAGCCCGCCCAGCAGCGAGGCGACGGTGAACAGCAGGATGCCGCTCATGAAGACGCGGCGTCGGCCGAGGATGTCGCCCGCGCGGCCGCCGAGGAGCAGCAGGCCGCCGAAGGTCAGGGTGTAGGCGCTGACCACCCAGGTGAGATCGGTGGTGCTGAATTGGAGAGCGTTCTGGATGTGCGGCAACGCGATGTTCACAATCGTCGCGTCGAGTACCACCATGAGTTGGCAGGCCGCGATGACGGTGAGCGCGATGCCGGGATGCCCGTCCCGGCGTGCCGCACCTGGCTTCTGGTCCTGAATCAACGGAGAGGTTGTCACTATGGGTCCCCCACGAGTGCGTCAGTGAACGCTCGCGTTCACTGCTGCGCCAACGGTAGGAGTCCTCGACAGTGAACGCAAGCGTTCACTCAATGCGTCGCCGCTCGGTGTGTCCCCCTCAGTCGCCGTGCGGCAGGTGCTTCATCCCCGGAATGCCCGCTTCCTCTGCTCGTTGGAGAGAGTTCAGATGGTTACTTCGAGCTGGGCGGCCGCCCACGCTCAGACGCCGGCCCCCCGCCGCCGCGGCGCCGTGCTGGAACGCGCGATCCTCGACGCCGCCCTGGAGCAGCTCAGCACGGTCGGCTGGAGCGGTCTGACGATGGAGGGCGTCGCCGCGGGCGCCCAGACCGGGAAGGCCGCCGTCTACCGGCGCTGGCCGTCCAAGGAAGACCTCGTCGCGGACGCCCTGCGCTCCGGGCTGCCGGAATTCGGCTCGGCGCCGGACCTCGGCGGCGTGCGCGACGACCTGCTGCACCTGTGCCTGCAGGCGCGCGACGGGATGTTCTCCCGGTCAGGGCTCGCCCTGCGTTCGGTGATTCACGAATGCGACACCCTTCAGGCCGAGCGCTTCCACGCGGTGATCTTCGAGGGGGTCGTGGAACCGACGCTCAAGATGCTGCGCGAGGTGATCGAGCGCGGAATCGAGCGGGGAGAGGTGCGCCCCGACGCGGCGAACAGCTATGTCTTCGACGCCATCCCGGCGATGATGATGTACCGCTCCAAGATGTGCGGCAGTGAATGGACGGACGTCGATCTGACGGAAATGATCGACCAGTTGATGGTCCCGCTGCTGCGGCGGAGCGGCCCCTGAGCCGGGCTCGGACCGGACGCCGGTGCCGCTGTGGGAACCGGGGTGTCGCGGGCGGTTCCGGGCGGCGTACGCTTAGGGCGCCATGCCGTACGAACCGCCTACTCACACCGTCGAGCGCTCACTCCGCGCCACGACCGGAGCGAAGATCGTTGCAGGTGTCGACGAGGTGGGGCGCGGCGCGTGGGCCGGCCCCGTCACCGTCTGCGCGGCGGTCACCGGACTGCGTCGGCCCCCCGAGGGACTGACCGACTCCAAGCTCCTCACCGTCAAGCGGCGCACCGAACTCGCCGAGACGCTGCGGACCTGGGTCACGTCCTACGCCCTGGGGCACGCGTCCCCCGAGGAGATCGACGACCTGGGGATGACCGCCGCCCTCCGGCTGGCGGCGGTGCGCGCACTGGACGCGCTCCCGGTGCGGCCCGACGCGGTGATCCTGGACGGCAAGCACAACTACCTCGGCACGCCCTGGCAGGTCCGCACGGTCATCAAGGGTGACCAGTCGTGCGTGGCGGTCTCGGCGGCCTCGGTGATCGCCAAGGTTCAGCGCGACAAAATGATGGCCGAACTGGGCATCGACCATGCAGACTTCGGTTTTGCGGACAACGCCGGGTATCCGTCGCCCGTGCACAAGGCCGCACTGGAGGTCCGGGGGCCCACTCCGCACCACCGGTTGTCGTGGGCGTATCTTGATGCGCTGCCCCAGTGGCGGCACCTCAAGAAGGTCCGCAGCTGGACGGACGGGCGCGTTCCGGAGATCGAGGGTCAGCTCGGCTTCGACTTCTGACGGACCGGCCCGTACTCATGTGCCACCCGGCGGCGCGTGTCGTACCAACGTTTGATAAAAATCAGCTCATGCCTCTCATTCCCGAGGAGCCTCAGATTCACGAGAGTGCCCAGGGTCCCCGCGCCACGCCGGCCAGCGGCCGCACCGCGCCGACCCCCCGCCCCGTACCCGGTCCCCGCCCCGCGGCTCCGTCGCGTCCCGGTCGTCCCGGCCCGCCGCGGCCCGCGCCGCCGGTGCAGCGTGCGCCGCGCGATGCGGCTCCCGCGGCCGAGCCCGCTCCGGCGGCCCGGCCCGCACCCGCTGCGGCCACCCCGCAGATCCAGTTGA
The DNA here is from genome assembly GCF_055571035.1 of Streptomyces malachitofuscus. Lineage (NCBI taxonomy): Bacteria > Bacillati > Actinomycetota > Actinomycetes > Kitasatosporales > Streptomycetaceae > Streptomyces > Streptomyces malachitofuscus. The sequence continues at coordinate 75,567 of NZ_JBVIGA010000007.1, forward strand.
TCCCGGCCTCGGCCCAAGGGGCGCTCGACGCCGCCGAGGAGGCCGTGGACCTGCTGCTGGACTCGGGCCGCGCCCCCGGCGACGTGCTGGTGATCACCACTGGTGAGCCGCACCCGTGGGCCACCCACGAACTGTCCTTCGGCGAAGCCTCCTACTGGGCCCAGCACGACGCCGGTGACGATGTCTTCTACACGGACGCCCAAGTGGCGAACCGTGCCGGAGCGCGGCCTGTCGTGGTGGTCGCCGTCAACGGCGGCCCGGAGTCCGCAGCCGCCTCCGCGCTGTCCGTGGCTCACACCCGGGCCGGCGCCCTGCTGATCGTCTGCGGAGACCCGGAACGGATCAATTCGGTGCTGGGCGCGGCTGTCTGAGCCGGCGCCACGGCGTCGGCCGGGCCGTCGGGGAAGCGTACGCCGCGGTCACCGCGTCGCCCGCGTGTACGGAACCGGACGGGCCGATGCGCGGCCGCGTGTGCCGCCTCGGTCCCCGCCGGGTCCGGACACCGTGCATCGGCGCTGTGCCGAGGCGCCGCGCGGAGGTACCGTGCGTTTCCGTGCCCAGGCCCGTCGGCGGCGCGGTCCGGGTGGTCCGGCAGTCGGAATGCTCCCCGCTGGGTCAGCGTGCCGCCGCGCGGCGGAGCACTTCCGACGCGGCACCGCCGGTGCGCGGGATCCGCGGCGGTGCCTCGGACATGGCGAACGGCTCCGGCGCCGAGCCGGCGCTGGGATGACGCCCGCCGCGCCCCTCGCCCAGGACCTGCCAGCCGTCCCGGGTCAGCGTGATGTACGCCCCGCACCGCAGCCCGTGCAGGGTGCAGGCGTCCCGCAGCCCCCACATCCAGGCGCCGTCCTCCTCCGTCCAACGGGCGTCGCCGTCACGGCAGTAGAGCAGCACGGCGGTGCGCACGGGGACGCGGCGCCGCAGGTCGTGCGGAATGACCCGGCGCAACTGGGCCAGCAGCACGTTGCGGAACATCCAGCCGTCCGCGGAGGCGGCACGGCGGGTGAACGACGCGCTCGCGCGCAGACGTTCGTCCGGATCGAGCACGGCGACGACCGCGGTCGCCGGACCGGGAGCATGCCGGGCGTGCAGCCCGCTGACGACCTCGCGTGGACTGCGCAGCAGCGGGATTCCCGCGGCGGCCCACTCCGCGGGCTCGAGCACACGGGTGGCGGAAGCGGCGGACGTCGACAGCGATGCCGCCGAGGACGGAGCGAATCCGAAGGTCACGGTCCTCCCTTCGGCTACGCCCGGACTGCGGGCGGGGTCGGATTCGGGGGAGCGCGCACGCAACAGAGCCCTACCTGATCGGCGGGCGAGCCGTGCGGGTGCGGACTTCAATTCTTCCTGTCGAACTTGGATGCGGCAACGAGCAATTGGGGCAGCGGACCGGTATCGGGTGTTCCATGGCTAATATCCCCACCCATCGAGTGGGACGAACCGTCAGCCCTGTACGGCCAGCACCAGTGGCAGCACGCCCTGTGCACCGGACCGCTGCAGCAGACGCGCCGCGACCGCGAGAGTCCAGCCCGTCTCCGTGAAGTCGTCCACGAGCAGGACCGGGCCCTGCGCCTGCGCGAGCGCGGCGGCGAGGTCGGCGGGCACCGTGAGCGCTCCGTCGAGCGCCTTGAGGCGTTGGGCGCTGTTGCTCCGGGAGGCGGGGTGCGCCTCGGCCGTGTACGCCAGCGAGCCGAGCAGTGGCAGTCGGCCGACCTCCGCGATCCGCGCTCCCAGCGAATGGATCAGCCGGGGCCGGGTGCGGGAGGCGAGGGTGACCACTCCCACCGGCCGGGCCCGGGCATCCGCCGCCCCCGGAGCCCACCCGCCGGGGCCCTTGGCCCAGTCGGCCAGCACACCCACCACGGCCTTGGCGACATCGTCCGGCACCGGCCCGTCCGGCGCCTGCGGGGCGAACATCGGACGCAGCCGGTTGCCCCAGCCGATGTCCGACAGACGCCCCAGCGCCCTGCCCTGCGCGGCCTGCTCCCCTGCCGGGATACGGCCCTTGAGGTCCATGCCGATCGCGGGGAGACCGGTGGGCCACATCCGCCGGGGCTCCACCTCCACGCCCGCCCGGCCGAGATCCTCGCGGGCCGCCTCGAGCGCGGTCGCGGAGGCCTCGGCGGTGTACCGCGCGCCCGCGCAGTTGTCGCAGCGGCCGCAGGGCTTGGCGCCCTCGTCGTCCAACTGGCGCTGCAGGAACTCCATCCGGCAGTCCGTGCTCGCCGCGTACTCGCGCATCGCCTGCTGCTCGGCCTTGCGCTGGCGCGCCACCCACGCGTAACGCTCGGCGTCGTACGTCCACGGCCGGCCCGTCGCGATCCAGCCGCCCTTGACCCGCTTCACCGCCCCGTCCACGTCGAGGACCTTGAGCATGGTCTCGAGCCGGGATCGGCGCAGCTCCACCAGCGGCTCGAGGGCAGGCAGCGACATGGGCCGGTCCGCGTGCGCCAGGACGTCCAGGGTGCGGCGCACCAGGTCCTCGGAGGGGAAGGCGAGCGACGCGAAGTACTCCCAGATCGCCTCGTCCTCCTTCCCCGGCAGAAGCAGCACCTCGGCGTGCCGGACACCGCGGCCGGCGCGGCCGACCTGCTGGTAGTAGGAGATGGGGGAGGACGGGGAGCCGAGGTGCACCACGAAGCCCAGATCGGGCTTGTCGAAACCCATACCGAGAGCGGAGGTGGCGACCAGGGCCTTCACCTTGTTGGCGAGCAGGTCCTCCTCGGCCTGCTGCCGTTCGGCGTTCTCCGTCCTGCCCGTGTACGAGGCGACGGTGTGACCGCGCTGCCGCAGGAAGGCGGTGACCTCCTCCGCGGCGGCCACGGTCAGTGTGTAGACGATCCCCGAGCCCGGGAGCTCGTCCAGGTGGTCGGCGAGCCAGGCCATCCGGTGCGCGGCGTCGGGCAGGCGCAGCACACTCAGGCTCAGGCTCTCCCGGTCCAGCGGGCCGCGCAGCACCAGAGCGTCCGACGAGCCTCCCGTGCCGAGCTGCTCCGCGACGTCTGCGGTGACGCGGGCGTTGGCGGTGGCGGTGGTGGCGAGGACCGGTACGCCGTCCGGCAGGTCGGTGAGCATGGTGCGCAGCCGCCGGTAGTCCGGGCGGAAGTCGTGCCCCCAGTCGGAGATGCAGTGCGCCTCGTCGACCACGAGCAGCCCGGTCGCGGCGGAGAGCCTGGGCAGGACCTGGTCACGGAAGTCCGGGTTGTTCAGCCGCTCCGGACTCACCAGCAGCACGTCCACGTCACCGGCGGCGATCTCGTCCTGGACGGCGTCCCATTCCTCGCTGTTGGAGGAATTGATCGTCCGGGCGTGGATTCCGGCTCTGGCCGCCGACTCCACCTGGTTGCGCATCAGGGCGAGGAGCGGGGAGACGATCACCGTGGGGCCGCTGCCCTGCGCCCGCAGCAGTGCCGTGGCGACGAAGTAGACGGCGGATTTGCCCCAGCCCGTGCGCTGGACGACCAGCGCACGGCGCTTGTCGGCGACGAGCGCCTCGATCGCGCGCCACTGGTCCTCGCGCAGCCGGGCCTCGCCCGAGACGTCCCCGACGAGACGGGCGAGGACCGCGTCGGCGGCCGTCCGGAGATCCGTGTTGCTCGTGTGCTCCATGGGTCCCATACAACAGGACGGCGCCGACATCCGGTCGGCCGAGCCGTGGACGCGGGCGGGGTGCACGCGCCGCCGCAAGGGCGGGTGGCATGTCCCTGATCCGACTTGTCCACAGGTAGAACCGGAATGTCATGATCTGCGAGATCGTCTCGGCATGACGAACCACAGCGAGACGCCCGGATCCCCCGAGAACAGCGGCATTTCCGGCCCGGAAGACATCAACCGCACCGTGTACGACAGCGACGGCGCACAGCAGGTCACCTTGCGCAGCCCCGCCGAGCTCGCCGACGCCCTGCCCTATCTCCTCGGCTACCGTCCCGAGGACAGCATCGTGCTGGTCGCGCTGCACGACAGGGACGGGCGCGGCCGGTTCGGCGGCCGGGCCCGGCTCGGCATTCCCGCGAACCCGGACGACTGGCCCCCCGCCGCCCGGCAGCTGGCCCATGGCCTGGTGACGGGCAGCGAGCGCCGGGGCACCCGGCCGGAGCAGATGGTCGTCTTCCTCTGCCATGAGCCGGTCCCGGGCGAGTCCGGCAGGCAGGTCAAGGAGCGGCTGGGTCCGCTCGCCCACACCCTGCGCCTGGAATGCGGTGCCCTGGACATCCCGGTGGTGGAGGCCCTGTGCGTCTCGGACGGCCGCTTCTGGTCCTACTGCTGCGACGACGACACCTGCTGCCCGGCAGAGGGCACACCGCTGGGCCTGCCCGGCACCTCGGTGCTGGCCGCCGCCGCCACCTATGCGGGCCTCCAGGTCCGCGGCACGCTGCGCGAACTGCGCGCCAGGCTCCTGCCCCGGGAGAACCCCACCCCCTTCGAACAGGAGAAGGCCCTGGACACCGCCGGCATGGCGCTGATCCCCAGGATCCTCGACGCCGCGAGCCGCCACGAGGTCGCCGAGGAGACCCTGGAGCTGGCCATGCGCATCATGGGCCGCTTCGCAGACGCCCCGCCCGCCTCCGGCATGGTCCCCGAGGATCTGAGGGACGACGACCTGCTCGGGCACGACGAGGCCGCGACGCTGATCCTCGGCCTGCAGGACCGCACCACCCGTGACCGCGCGGCCGAGTGGATGGAGGGCGACGAAGCGGGCCCGGCCCTGCGCCTGTGGCGGGCGCTCGCGCGCCGTTGCGTCGGGCCCTACGGCGAGCACGCCGCGGCACCCCTGACACTCGCCGGGTGGGTCGCCTGGTCCACAGGGGACGAGCTGGAGGCCCGGGAAGCCCTCGCCCTGGCGCTTGCCGCGGACCCCGACTACCTCTTCGCACGCCTGCTGCACCAGGCGTGCAACGAGGGCCTCGACCCCGAATCGGTCCGCCGCTGCCTGCGAGCCGAGCGCGTGGACCGCGAGGGGACCGTATCCGACGAGCGGGCCACGGGGGCGGAACCGCGCAAGGACGGCGACGGCGGGCCCTCGACCGCCGAACCAGCCGCCCCCGGCCCGGCGGCACCCGCCTCGCGTCCCTTGCCCCGCCGACAGCGCACACGTGCGCCCGGTGGCGGCAGGCGTGCCTCGCGCAGCACGCGCGCGGAGGAGGGGCGGCCGGGAGGGCGGCTGCCGTATCCGCGGGCGTCGTCGAGGCGAGCACGCCCCGCGGGCGGTGCGGCAGGCGGCGGGAACCGGAGCGGAACGCGTCCCGGCGGTGCGCGTCCGGGCCCGGTCGGTCCGGGGCCGGCGGGGCAGGGCGCCGAGGAGCGACGCGGTGTGCCGCAGGGAGGCGGGCCGACCGGCCGTCAGGGCACCGGCGGGGCGCGGTGAGGAGTCCTGCATCGACGACCGGCGGGGAGACCGCCCGGCGGCGGCCCGTGCCCCGGACGGCCGTCTCGTCCCTCCCCTCGGCACACCGGTCGCGCACCTCCTGGACACCGGACTCCTGGGCGGCGGCCTGCTCGCACCGGGCCTCCTCGACAAGGTACGGACCGAGCGCATGACCCGGCTGCCGGGCGGACCCGATCTGGACTCGGGCGGGGGGCCTGCGAGGACTGGGCGTGAAGGAGTCCGGCCAACCCGTACGGCCACCGGACAGGCGCCGTGCGGGTGCACGAACACGAAACGGCGGTGGTCGTAGCCGGCCTCTGCCACGCCGGCTGGACAGGGAGGCGGCGTCAGCGCTGCGGAGTGTTCTCGCGGCGGCCGAGGGGTTCGGCCACCGGCTGCCCGAGATGTACGCCGGGGAACGGCGGGGGAGCACTCCGCTCCCGCACCCGGCGGCCCGCCGCCCCGCGGCCACCGCGGCCGCCGCCGGAGTCCTGATGCTGACCACCCTGGCCGGGATACGCCCCGACGCACGGGCCGGGACGGTCACCCTGCGACCGGTGCGCAGCGCGCCGCTGGGCGAGATCGTTCTCACCGGCCTGCGCATCGCGGCCGCCCCCTCCCCGTGCGGATCGGCCGACTCGGTCCCGCCCTGGTCGAGGAAGCGGCGGACGGACTGCAGCGGGGGGTGTGACCTGGTGGGACGCTCCGTCGCCGAGCCGCGGTGAGGCAACGACGACGTGAGCGCCGTACCGAAGTGGATCAGCCATCGATACGACCGGCGAAGGGAGTGTTTATCGTCAGGCAGACGACTATGATCGCCGCATGCCCTACGACCCGTCAGCCTTTCCGCCCTTCGCCGTCACCGTGGACCTGGTCGTGCTGACCGTGCGCCGCCACTCCCTGTGCGCGTTGGCGGTACGCAGGGGCGAACCGCCGTTCCAGGGGCGCTGGGCGCTCCCCGGCGGTTTCGTACGGGCCGACGAGGACCTGGCCCAGGCCGCGGCCCGGGAGCTGGCCGAGGAAACGGGCCTGCGCGTGCACGACCCCGCCATCCCCGCCCAGGACAACGGCGCCCATCTGGAACAGCTCGCCACCTACGGCGACCCCAAGCGCGACCCCCGGATGCGGGTCGTCAGCGTCGCCCACCTCGCTCTGGCACCTGACCTGCCCGCGCCCCGGGCGGGCGGTGACGCCAGCAACGCACGCTGGGCGCCCGTTGGGGAGCTGCTCCAGCAGGACGGTCACGGCAGGGACGGCGAGCCGGTGGCACCGCTCGCCTTCGACCACGCCCAGATCCTCTCGGACGGAGTGGAGCGCGCCCGCTCCAAGATCGAGTACTCGTCGCTGGCGACGGCCTTCTGCCCGGCCGAGTTCACCGTCGGCGAGCTGCGCCGGGTCTACGAGGCGGTCTGGGGCGTGGCACTCGACCCGCGCAACTTCCACCGCAAGGTGACGGGCACACCGGGCTTCCTGGTGCCCACCGGAGGCACGACCACCCGGCAGGGCGGCCGCCCCGCGCAGCTCTTCCGGGCCGGCGGAGCCACGCTGCTCAACCCCCCGATGCTGCGCCCCGAGGTCTGAGCCGCAGCCGGGAAAGGCCCGACGGACCCGACAGGGCGTGCGTCCCCGCGGCGGTGGGCCGTGCGATGCCCGAAAAACCCGATATGGCACGCTATCTTGCATCGGGTGATCCAGGCCATCGGACTGACCAGCAACCCCCGCAAAGAGCTTCCGCCCGCCGTCGACGACGTCTCCTTCGAGGCGCACGCGGGCCGCGTCACCGCGTTGCTCGGAGCACCGGGCGCCGGCAAGACGACGGCGCTCCGGCTCATGCTCGAACTCCAACGCGGCCGTGGCATCACCTACTTCAGGGGCCGCCCCCTGCACCGCATCCCTCATCCCGCCCGTGAGGTGGGCGTGCTGCTGGGCGATGTGCCGGGGCACCCCGCCCGCTCCGTCCGCGGGCACCTCCGCATGCTGTGCGCCGCCTCAGGCGTCCCGGCCCGCCGCGCCGACGAAGTCCTCGAAGCGGTGGGGCTCGTGAGCCTGCGCGACGAGCGCCTCGGCACCCTGTCGCGCGGTATGGACCGCCGGCTGGGACTGGCGTGCGCGCTGCTCCCGGACCCCCACACCCTCGTGCTCGACGACCCCGCGCGAGGGCTCTCCGCAGGGGAGCGGCGCTGGCTGCACGGCATGCTCAGGGCGCACGCGGCCCAGGGCGGCACGGTCCTGTGCACGACGGCGGACCCGAAGGAGGCCGCGTGGATCGCGGACCACGTCGTCACGCTGGAGCGCGGAAGACTCGTCGCCGACCAGGACGCCGCCGAGTTCTCACGCACCCGGCTGCGCCCTCGTGTCGCCGTCCGCAGCCCGCACGCCGCCCGCCTCTCCGCGCTGCTCGCGCAGGAGGCCCGCTCCGCGCAGCGGTCCGTGGAGGTCGTGCGGGAGGGCGGCAACCGCCTCTGCGTCTACGGCAGTACCTGCGCCGACGTCGGCGAGACCGCCTTCCGTAACGGCATCGTCGTCCACCAACTGGCGGACGAGGTCGGGGACATGGGGCCCGGCGCCGGGGCAGCCGGCCGGGCGGCGGGCGACAGTGCGGCCCGGGCCGACAGCGCCGGACCGGACGCCGGCGCATCCGCGCCGTCCACCACCGGCATTCCCCGGCACCCGACGGTCGCTCCGCAGCCGCTGACCGCCGACGCGCCGCGGAAGCACTCCGAGGCTCCCGCCACCGCACCGCGGCACCACCCCGGTGGGTCCGCCGGAGCGGGTACGCCTGTGTCAGCGCCCGGTGACCCGGAAGTGCCGCAGGCCGCCGCCGAGGACGCCCGCCCGCCCGCCGGAGCCCGCTCGCGCCGGACCGGGGGGACGTCAGGCCCCGGGGCCGAGCTGCCACCCCCCATCTCCGTGCGCCCCGCGCCCAGGCCCCTCCGTCCCATCCGGTACGAGATCCGCCGTGCCACAGGCGTCGGAACGGGGTTCCTCGTCGGGGCCGGCGTGCTCGTCGTGTCCGCGCTCACCGCCGTACTGCTGGCCCGCGTCGGGCACACCCCGCAGCCACGTCTGCTGGCCGCCTGGCCCAGGGAGCTGCCGCTGCCGCCGGCGGCACTGGGTGCGGGGCTGCTCGGCGCGCTGGCCTTCGGTGACGAGTTCCGCCACCCCGCGCTGGCGGCGGACCGCGGCACCGTGTCCCGGCGGCTCGGACTGCTGACCGCCAAACTCCTCGTCGCCTCGGCCACCGCGCTGGTGCTGGCCGTGCTGACCGTCGGATGCGACGCCGAACTGCTCTACCTCGTCTACGGACCGGAAATCGTCGAGGTTCCCGCCGACTGGCTCCCGCTGAGTGCGGGCTGGCTCGGACTGGTCGCGGGGTGCGCCTGTGCCGGCGTGCTGGCCGCCGGCGTCTTCCGTTCCACGACCGCGGGACTGGCCGCAGTCGTCGCCGTGCCCCTGCTCGTCGTCCCCCTCGTGCACAAGGTGATGGAGGGGCCGTCGGTGCGCACCCCGGTCCCGTTCGCGGCGCGACTGCGGGAAGGGCTGCCGTTCCGCTGGCCCTTCGGGGGCGAGCGCTACCTGGACGCGGTGCTGCGCCTGGTCGCCCAACCCGTCGGCGGGGCGCTGACGTTGTCGCTGGCGGCGCTGCTCTGCGCCTACCTGCTCACCGGCCTGCGCCGCAGAGTCCGATGACGACCGCCCATGACCATCTCGGTGCGCACCCGCTCACAACTCCCCGTGAATTGCCCATTTCTTTCCGATAAGGCGTCAATTGCGACGGGGCGAGCGATCACCCTTTCGTGTGCTTTTCACCAAAGACCTCAAGGGAGTTGGAAGCGACGCCGACAAAGGATGCGTGAGTACCCTTGCGCACACCATGATGACCGCCGCCCGCTCCGCAGACTCCGGCCTCGCGAACCCGGGCGAACTCGACCGCTACCCCTACGCGGAGACGCCCGCCGTCGACCGCGTCGGAGCCCCGGCGTGGGACGGAGCGGATCCGGAACTGGGCCGCGTGGGCCGGCGGGCCACAGGCAGCCGCGGACGCGGACTGCACGGCCAACTCGTCCAGCAGTTGGGGCAGATGATCGTCTCCGGGGACCTGGGGGCCGACCGTCCGCTGGTCCCGGAGGAGATCGGCCAGCGCTTCGAGGTCTCCCGCACCGTCGTCCGTGAGTCCCTCCGCGTCCTGGAGGCCAAGGGGCTGGTCAGCGCCCGGCCGAACGTGGGCACGCGCGTGCGCCCCGTCAGCGACTGGAACCTCCTCGATCCGGACATCATCGAGTGGCGGGCCTTCGGGCCGCAGCGGGACGACCAGCGCCGCGAGCTCAGCGAGCTGCGCTGGACGATCGAGCCGCTCGCGGCCCGCCTGGCGGCCGGTCACGGGCGGGAGGATGTCCAGCAGCGTTTGGCCGACATGGTGGAGATCATGGGTCACGCCATGGGGCAGGGTGACGCGCTGACGTTCGCCCGGGCCGACTCCGAGTTCCACTCCCTGCTCATCCAGGTCGCCGGCAACCGGATGCTGGAGCACCTCTCCGGGATCGTGTCCGCCGCGCTGCAGGTCTCGGGCGGTCCGGTCGCGGGCTGTGAGCGGCCCAACGAGAACTCGCTGAGCCACCACGCCCGCATCGTCGACGCACTGGCCGCCGGCGACGGTGCGGCGGCCGAGGCGGCCATGCGACAACTCCTCACGGTCCATCCCGAGGTGGAACGCGTGGTGCCCGCGCCGCGCGAGCACTGACCGCGTTCCGCGGACGGCGCGGTGCGGCATGCCATCCCCCTCCTGTGGCAGCGCCCCACCGGTGACCCGTCCCCCGTCGGACCCTGTGGGATCGTTGGTGGATCCCACAGGGTCCGACGGCGAGAACGGCATCGCCGTCCCGGGGAGACGACCTCCTCGCCCCCGGGTGAACGCTTTTGTGTCGGTATGGCCGGTTCTGCTCGTTTACGGGGTGTGACTCGGGCCACGCGGATTGGGCGTAACGCTCCTGAAGGGAACGCGATGACCTAAGAGGTGACAGCCGCGGAGGGAATACGGACGCCATGCATGGCGCTGTGCATCTTCCCGGCCCCCGCCCGCACCGTCGGCCCATCCCCAAGCCGGCGGTCGGCTCCTGTCCACTGTGGACGGGGCCGGAAGCCGTTTTTCAACGTTCCGAGAGGTTGTTCGTGTCGGCCAGCACATCCCGTACGCTCCCGCCGGAGATCGCCGAGTCCGTCTCTGTCATGGCTCTCATTGAGCGGGGAAAGGCTGAGGGGCAGATCGCCGGCGATGACGTGCGTCGGGCCTTCGAAGCTGACCAGATTCCGGCCACTCAGTGGAAGAACGTACTGCGCAGCCTCAACCAGATCCTCGAGGAAGAGGGTGTGACGCTGATGGTCAGTGCCGCAGAGCCCAAGCGCACCCGCAAGAGCGTCGCAGCGAAGAGTCCCGCCAAGCGCACCGCCACCAAGACGGTCGCGGCCAAGACGGCGACCGCCCGCAAGGCCACCGCCACCGCCACGCCCGCGGAGCCCGCCGCCGACCCGGCCGTCGAGGAGGAGGCGCCCGCCAGGAAGGCGGCTGCCAAGAAGACCACGGCCAAGAAGGCCGCCGCGAAGAAGACCACGGCCAAGAAGACGGCCGCCAAGAAGACCACGGCCAAGAAGGACGACGCCGAGCTGGTCGACGAGGAGGTCATCGAGGAGCCCAAGGCGGCGGAGGAGCCCGAGGGCGCCGAGAACGCCGGGTTCGTGCTCTCCGACGAGGACGAGGACGACGCGCCGGCCCAGCAGGTCGCCGCCGCCGGTGCCACCGCCGACCCGGTCAAGGACTACCTCAAGCAGATCGGTAAGGTCCCCCTGCTCAACGCCGAGCAGGAGGTCGAGCTCGCCAAGCGCATCGAGGCGGGTCTGTTCGCCGAGGACAAGCTGGCCAACGCCGACAAGCTCGCCCCCAAGCTCAAGCGCGAGCTGGAGATCATCGCCGAGGACGGCCGCCGCGCCAAGAACCACCTCCTGGAGGCCAACCTCCGTCTGGTGGTCTCCCTGGCCAAGCGCTACACCGGCCGCGGCATGCTCTTCCTGGACCTGATCCAGGAGGGCAACCTCGGTCTGATCCGCGCGGTGGAGAAGTTCGACTACACCAAGGGCTACAAGTTCTCCACGTATGCGACCTGGTGGATCCGCCAGGCGATCACCCGCGCGATGGCCGACCAGGCCCGCACCATCCGTATCCCGGTGCACATGGTCGAGGTCATCAACAAGCTCGCGCGTGTGCAGCGCCAGATGCTCCAGGACCTGGGCCGCGAGCCCACCCCGGAGGAGCTGGCCAAGGAACTCGACATGACCCCGGAGAAGGTCATCGAGGTCCAGAAGTACGGCCGCGAGCCCATCTCCCTGCACACCCCGCTGGGCGAGGACGGCGACAGCGAGTTCGGTGACCTCATCGAGGACTCCGAGGCGGTCGTCCCGGCCGACGCGGTCAGCTTCACACTGCTGCAGGAACAGCTGCACTCCGTCCTCGACACCTTGTCCGAGCGCGAGGCGGGCGTCGTCTCCATGCGCTTCGGTCTCACCGACGGTCAGCCGAAGACCCTCGACGAGATCGGCAAGGTCTACGGCGTCACGCGCGAGCGGATCCGCCAGATCGAGTCCAAGACCATGTCGAAGCTGCGCCACCCGTCCCGCTCCCAGGTGCTGCGCGACTACCTCGACTAGGTCGGTCCGCCGCGCCCGCGGTGGCGCGCCACGTCCGTGAAGGCCCGGTTCCCGTCCTCGGGAACCGGGCCTTCACGCTGCCGCGCGGGTGCGGACCCGGACGGCGTCGATCACTCTGGGTGCTTCAGGAGCACCCCAGTGTGAGGAGCGCGCATGCGACGTCGTCTTGCCCGGGCCCTGGCCCGGCCGCTCGCCCTGGCGGCCGCGGGGACCGTCATACCGCTGGCCACGGCCGCGCCGACGGCGGCCGACAGCATCGTCGTCGGTGGCTTCCCCGTCGATGTCTCGGAGAGTCCGTGGACGGTGGCGCTGTCCAGTCGTGACCGGTTCGGAGGTACGCGAGCGGGACAGTTCTGCGGGGGTGTGGCGGTCGGTCGGACCACCGTCCTCACCGCGGCCCACTGCATGGACGAGGAACTGCTGGGGGCACCCCCGGGGCGGATGCGCGACCTCAGGGTGATCGCGGGGCGCACGGAGCTGCTCTCGAAGCGCGGCAAGGAGATCGCCGTCCGCGACACCTGGGTGAACCCCGGCTACGACGGCGTCACGAACTCGGGCGACTTCGCCGTGCTCAGCCTGGCGGAGCCGCTGCCCTCGAGCGCGGTGATAGGCATGGCGGACGCAGGGGACCCCGCCTACCGCGCGGGTACGAGCGCTCTGGTCTACGGGTGGGGGGACACCACGGGGTCCGGCACCTTCGCCGGCAGCCTGCACGCGGCACGCGTGCGGGTGCAGCCGGACGCGCTGTGCGAGCGGGCGTATCCGGGCGGTTCCGAAGGCACCTACCGCGCCAGGACGATGCTGTGCGCGGGGGAGGTGGCAGGGGGCCGCGACGCCTGTCAGGGGGACAGCGGGGGGCCGCTGGTGGCGCAGGGACGGCTGATAGGCCTCGTGTCCTGGGGCACCGGCTGCGGCTGGGCGGGCAGTCCAGGCGTCTACACGCGCATCTCCGACGTCCTGCGAACGCTGGGGTGGTCCCGCACCTGAGAGGCGCTCCGAGAGCGTCTGCGCGGCTCTGGAGAGGTCTCCGGGGGCTGTGAGCCAAGACGGGCGACCGCCTCCGAAGAAACGGAGGCGGTCGCCCGTCGGCCGGCCTGTGCCGGGCTGCTCGTCGTCGGACGCGAAGTGTCAGCGCTCTTCTTCGGAGGCGGTCGCCGGGGCGGTGAGCCGCTCCGTCTCGTCCTGTATCTCGGCGGCGATCTTCTTGAGTTCCGGCTCGAACTTGCGACCGTGGTGGGCGCAGAAGAGCAGTTCTCCGCCGCTCAGCAGGACGACGCGCAGGTATGCCTGGGCGCCGCAGCGGTCGCAGCGATCGGCGGCCGTCAGCGGGCTCGCGGGGGTCAGAACAGTAGTCACGTCGCCTCTTCTCTAGCTCGACGAGCTGTCGTACCAGGGTCAACATCCAACCAGCCCCAAAACGTTCCCGCTCGTGGCTTCTCCTCGAAAAAATCTTCCCGAGGTGGGTGGCTGTTGCCGGTTGGCGGCGAATGTGCCGTAGTGCGTGTCTCTGTGTCGTACGGATTCGCGTTCGTATCGGTGGTCGGCCCTCCCGGCTGGGTTGCCGGTTGTTCATGAGGACGTGCCCGGAGCCTAAATGGTTCATGCCTGGAAGGGAACGTGATGTGTGCTTCACTCCATCGAGGGATCGAACACGCATACGACTGTGGACTAGGGTGGGCGCAGACGAGGGTGGCGTTACAACGGCTCTACCAGGCCTCGGTACCCTCTCACCGGTGACTCAAGCCGCGCCCTTACCCATGAGGGCCCCATCTGAAATTCAGCGAGGAGCGAACCGCGTGACCGCCGAGACGTCCGTGCCGTCCACAGCGCTGCTGGCAGGAGCAGACCGGGACGGTTCCAACTACACCGCGCGGCACCTGCTCGTCCTCGAGGGGCTCGAGGCCGTGCGGAAGCGCCCCGGTATGTACATCGGATCCACCGACAGCCGTGGTCTGATGCACTGCCTCTGGGAGATCATCGACAATTCCGTCGACGAGGCCCTCGGAGGCTACTGCGACCACATCGAGGTGGTGCTCCACGACGACGGCTCGGTGGAGGTCCGGGACAACGGCCGGGGCATCCCGGTCGACGTCGAGCCCAAGACCGGGCTCTCCGGCGTCGAGGTCGTCATGACCAAGCTGCACGCCGGCGGCAAGTTCGGCGGCGGCTCCTACGCCGCCTCCGGCGGTCTGCACGGCGTCGGCGCCTCCGTCGTCAACGCCCTCTCCGCGCGGCTCGACGTCGAGGTCGACCGGGGCGGGCACACCCACGCGATCAGCTTCCGGCGCGGTGTCCCCGGTGCCTTCGCCGCCCTGGGCCCGGACGCGAAGTTCGAGCCCGGGAGCGGGCTGCGCAAGGCCAAGAAGATCCCCAAGACCCGCAGCGGCACCCGTGTGCGTTACTGGGCCGATCGCCAGATCTTCCTCAAGGATGCCAAGCTCGCCCTGGACACGCTGCACCAGCGCGCCCGCCAGACCGCGTTCCTGGTGCCCGGCCTGACCATCGTCGTCCGTGACGAGTTCGGACTCGGAGAGGGTGGCAGCAAGGGCGAGGAGTCCTTCCGCTTCGATGGCGGGATCAGCGAGTTCTGCGAGTTCCTCGCCACCGACCGGCCCGTCTGCGACACCCTCCGCTTCACAGGGCAGGGCACCTTCAAGGAGACCGTCCCCGTCCTCGACGAGCACGGCCAGATGACACCCACCGAGGTCACCCGCGAGCTCGGCGTCGACGTGGCGATGCGCTGGGGAACCGGCTACGACACCATGCTCAGGTCGTTCGTCAACATCATCGCCACCCCCAAGGGCGGCACCCATGTCGCCGGCTTCGAGCAGGCCGTCGCCAAGACGATGAACGAGGTGCTGCGCGCCAAGAAGCTGCTGCGCGTGGCCGAGGACGACATCGTCAAGGACGACGCCCTCGAGGGCCTGACCGCGGTCGTCACGGTGCGTCTGGCCGAGCCGCAGTTCGAGGGCCAGACCAAGGAGGTCCTCGGCACCTCGGCGGCCCGCCGCATCGTGAACAACGTGATCTCCAAGGAGCTCAAGGCGTTCCTGACCTCCACCAAGCGCGACGCGGCCCAGCAGGCCCGTGTCGTCATGGAGAAGGCGGTGGCGGCGGCCCGGACCCGTATCGCGGCCCGCCAGCACAAGGACGCGCAGCGCCGCAAGACGGCCCTGGAGTCGTCCTCGCTGCCCGCCAAGCTCGCCGACTGCCGCAGCGACGACGTCGACCGCAGCGAGCTGTTCATCGTCGAGGGCGACTCCGCGCTCGGTACGGCGAAGCTTGCCCGGAACTCGGAGTTCCAGGCGCTGCTGCCGATCCGGGGCAAGATCCTCAACGTCCAGAAGTCGTCCGTGACGGACATGCTCAAGAACGCCGAGTGCGGCGCGATCATCCAGGTCATAGGGGCCGGCTCGGGTCGGACCTTCGACATCGACACGGCCCGCTACGGCAAGATCATCATGATGACCGACGCCGATGTCGACGGCTCCCACATCCGCACGCTGCTGCTGACGCTGTTCCACCGCTACATGCGGCCCATGGTCGAGGCCGGCCGGGTGTTCGCCGCGGTGCCGCCCCTGCACCGCATCGAGATCGTCCAGCCCAAGAAGGGGCAGGACAAGTACGTCTACACGTACTCGGACCGGGAACTGCGCGACAAGCTCATGGAGTTCCAGAGCAAGGGCATCCGGTACAAGGACTCGATCCAGCGCTACAAGGGCCTCGGCGAGATGGACGCCGACCAGCTGGCCGAGACCACCATGGACCCGCGTCACCGCACCCTGCGCCGGATCAACCTCACCGACCTGGAGGCCGCCGAGCAGGTCTTCGACCTGCTCATGGGCAACGACGTCGCCCCGCGCAAGGAGTTCATCTCCAGCTCCGCGGCGACCCTGGACCGGTCCCGCATCGACGCCTAGCCGCCGCGTCGGGCGCACTCACGGTCCAGGTCACCTGATGGGGTGAAGTGGAACGGGAAGAAGAGTCAGGGATCTTCCCGTTCTGTCCATCCTTGGGCATGCAGCCAAGCAACTCGGGGGACGTGAGCTACGACGATCCCTGGTACGACGCCCTGGCCTCGGGCTGGGGCGAGTCGGCCGACATCAGGGTGCCGTCGGCGCGACGCGAGCAGAACACCGTGGCAGCCGCCGACGTGTACCTCGAAGTACAGCGCAGCGCGGCCTTCCAGGAAGTGCGCAGCAGGTACCGGCGGTTCGTGGTCCCGGCGGTCGCGGTCTTCCTCGCCTGGTACCTGGCCTACGTCGTGACCGCCACGACCGCGCCCGGCCTGATGGCGCGGCCGGTCGCGGGCGCCGTGAACCTGGGCATGCTGGCGGGGCTCGGCCAGTTCCTCACCACCTTCCTGCTCACCTGGGCCTACACGCGTCACGCGCGGTTGCGCAGGGACCGTGCGGCGCTGCAACTGCGCTGGGACACACAGGAACTGGCGCGAGGCAGAGGCGGTGCCTCGTGACGGTCGATCACCAGACGTCCGCGCTGCTGCTGTTCAGCGTGTTCGTCGCGGTCACGCTGGGCATCACGACCTGGGTGAGCCGTCGCCGGCAGGGCTCCGCGGAGGAGTTCTACGCGGGCGGCAGGCTCTTCTCACCCATGGAGAATGGTTTTGCCATCGCGGGCGACTACATGTCCGCCGCCTCCTTCCTCGGTATCTCGGGACTCATCGCGCTCGTCGGCTACGACGGGATGCTCTACTCGGTGGGATTCCTGGTGGCCTGGCTGGTGGTCCTGCTCCTGGTCGCGGAACTGGTGCGCAACTGCGGGCGGTTCACGCTCGCCGACGTCGTCGCGGCGCGCATGCGGGAGCGTCCGGTGCGCATCGCGGCGGGAACCTCCTCGGTGACCGTGTCCGTGCTGTACCTGGTGGCGCAGATGGTGGGCGCGGGCAGCCTGGTCGCGCTGCTGCTCGGCGGCACCGGCGAGGCGGCGCAGGCCTGGACCGTCGTCGGCGTCGGCGCACTCATGGTGATCTACGTCTCGTTGGGCGGGATGCGGGCCACCACATGGATCCAGATCGTCAAGGCGGTCCTGCTGCTCGGCGGCACCGTCGCGCTGACCACCCTGGTCCTGCTGCGTTTCCACGGCGACATCAACCGGCTGCTGCACACGGCGGCCGACCGCAGCGGGCACGGGGACGCGTTCCTGGCGCCGGGGCTCGCCCACGGCGTGGACTGGACCGCGCGGTTCGACTTCATCAGCCTGGGGCTCGCCCTGGTGCTCGGCACGGCGGGGCTGCCGCACATCCTGTCCCGCTTCTACACCGTCCCCACCGCGCGGGCGGCGCGGCGCTCGGTCGTCTGGTCGATCGGCCTCATCGGCGGGTTCTACCTGATGACGATCGTGCTCGGCTTCGGTGCCGCCGCGATCATCGGACCCGATGCCGTGCGCGCCTCCCACGCGTCCGGGAACACGGCGGTGCCCCTGCTCGCCCTCGACCTGGGCGGCGGCGCCGGCACCACGGGCGGAACCATCCTGTTCGCGGTCGTCGCCGCGGTCGCCTTCGCCACGATCCTCGCCGTGGTCGCCGGGATCACGCTGGCCTCCTCCGCGTCGGTCGCGCACGACCTGTACGCCTCCCTGCGGCGCCGGAGCGGCACACCGCGCAGCGAGGTGGCCGTCGCCCGGGTCGCCGCGGTGGGCATCGGTCTGCTGGCGATCGCCCTGGGGCTGCTGGCCCGGGACCTCAACGTCGCGTTCCTCGTGGGTCTCGCCTTCGCCGTGGCCGCGTCGGCGAACCTGCCCGTGCTGCTCTACTCACTGTTCTGGCGCCGCTTCACCACACGCGGTGCCGTGTGGTCCGTCTACGGCGGTCTGGTCCCGGCCCTGGTGCTGGTGCTGCTGTCCCCCGTGGTGTCCGGCAGCCCCGAATCCCTCTTCCCCGGCGCCGACTTCCAGCTCTTCCCGCTGCAGAACCCGGGGCTGGTCTCCGTTCCGCTGGGCTTCCTCGCGGGCTGGCTCGGCACGGTCACCTCGGCCGAGGTCCCCGACGAGGCCCGGCACGCGGAGACGGAGGTGCGTGCGCTGACCGGAGCGGGGGCGGTGTAGGGAACCGGGCGGAGACGTACGGCGCCGGTATCCGTATGGATGGGGGGCACGGTTCCTTCCCCCGCCCCCACGGGCCGTGTCCTCAGGCGCGGGTCGCCCACACGTAACGGTGTTCCGGGCGGCCCGCGTCGCCGTACTTGAGGGTCAGCGTGGCCCGTCCCGTCCGCTCCAGGAGCTTGAGATAGCGCTGGGCGGTCTGGCGGCTCACCCCCGTGCGTTCGGCGATCTCCTGGGCCGACAGCGGGCCGTCGGCGTTCATCAGGGACTGCCGCACCAGTTCCGCGGTGGTGGGGGAGTGTCCCTTGGGCAGCTGGGGTTCCGTCGATGCCGACAACGCGCCGAAGATGCGGTCCACCTCCGCCTGCTCCGCCTCACCGCCGCCGTCGAGCGTGCGCCGCAGTTCCGCGTAGGCCTCCAGCTTGGCGCGCAGCCCGGCGAAGGCGAACGGCTTGACCAGGTACTGCAGGGCGCCCTGGCGCATCGCCGCCTGCACCGTGGACACGTCACGGGCGGCCGTCACCATGATCACGTCGGTCTGGTGGCCGCGCCGCCGCATCTCCTGGACGACCTCGAGCCCCGTCTCGTCGGGGAGGTAGTGATCCATGAGTACGAGGTCCAGCCGGGGCAGCGCCTCCACGCCGGCGAGCGCCTCCGCGGCGCTGTGCGCCTCCCCGGCGACACGGAAGCCGGGCACCTTCTCGACGTAGGCGGCGTTGACCCGCGCGACGCGTACGTCGTCGTCCACCACCAGGACCTCGATCATCGTGTCTCCTCCTCGGCGGTCCCCGGGGCGCACACCCCGGTGAGCGCTGGTTCCGCGCCCGGTTCGGTCAGGGCCTCGGGCAGGACCACGGTGAACTCCGCGCCTCCGGCCCGGGCCTCGCTCACGCTCGCGCTGCCTCCCTGCCGCTCGGCGAGCCTGCGCACCAGGGGCAGCCCGATGCCCCGCTCGCGGTGGGCCGGTGCCTCCTTGGTGGACCAGCCCTCGGTGAAGATCAACTCGCGCCGGGCGGGTGGCACTCCGGGCCCCGTGTCCCGTACGACGAGCACCACCGTGCGCCCCTCCGTGCGCAGTTCGACCTCCACGCGCGCGTGCGGCGTCCCGGCGGCGGCGTCCAGGGCGTTGTCCACCAGGTTGCCGACGACGGTGACGAGCCCCTGCGGGTCGACGAGCCGGTCCGGCAGCCGGGTCCGGTCCGAGACCCACAGGGCCACTCCGCGTTCCGCCGCGACGGTCGCCTTGCCCACCAGCAGCGCCGCCAGCAGCGGGTCCCGGATCTTCTCCGTGACCTGCTCCGACGTGGCCCGGTGATCGCCGACGACCTCGCCGACGAACTCCACGGCGTCGTCGTACATCTCCAGTTCCAGCAGCCCGAGCAGCGTGTGCATGCGGTTCGCGTGCTCGTGGTCCTGGGCGCGCAGCGCGTCGATCAGTCCCCGGGTGGAGTCCAGCTCCCGGCCGAGCCGGTCCAGCTCCGTGCGGTCGCGCAGGGTGGCCACGGCGCCGCCGTCATCGGTGGGCATACGGTTGGCGACCAGGACCCGCCGGCCGCGGACGGTGAGCAGATCGGTGCCGGTCACCCGCCCGGCCAGCACGTCGGAGGTGCGTCCCGCCCCGAGTGCCTCGTCGGGGGAGCGGCCGACGGCCTCCTCACCGATCCCCAGCAGGCGCTGCGCCTCGTCGTTCAGCAGACGGATGCGGCCGCTGCGGTCCAGGGCGACGACCCCCTCCCGGATGCCGTGCAGCATGGCCTCACGCTCCGCGAGCAGCGCCGCGATGTCGGAGAAGGCCAGGTCGCGGGTCTGCCGCTGGACCCGCCGGGAGATGAGCCAGGCCGCGAGCGCGCCCACCGCCAGGGCGCCGCCGGCGTAGGCGAACAGTCCAGGGATCGCGTGGATCAGCCGGGCCCGCACGCTGTCGTAGGCGATGCCGACCGAGACCGCCCCGATGATCTCGCCCTCGTCGTCCCGCAGCGGCACCTTGCCCCGCGCGGAGCGCCCCAGGGTGCCCTCGTCGATCTCCATGACCTCGTGCCCGGCCAGCGCCTCACCGGGGTCGGTCGACACCACGCCGCCGATCCGCCGCGGATCGGTGTGCGACCAGCGCACGCCCCTTACGTCCAGCACCACGACGTACTCGGCGCCGGTGGCCTTCCGGATCCGTTCCGCCTCCCGCTGCACCGGCCCGTCGGGCGACGGTGCAGTGGTCCGCAGGTCGTCCGCGATGCGCTGCTGCTGGGCCGTGGTCTGCGCGATGGCGAGCGCGCGGCGCATCGCCTGGTCGTCCAGCTGGTCGCCGAGCGGTGCGAGGAACAGCCCGGTGGCGAGCACGGCGACCCCCGCGGCGATCGCCAGCTGCATCAGCAGGACCTGCGAGAACACCCGCCGGGGCAGGCCGAGGCGCAGGCGGCGTGCGGGGGGAGCGGTACTCATACCCATGACGGTACGTGGAGGGGCGCGGGGTGCCGTAGGGGTGTGGCGGGGATCTCCCGGGCGCGCGGTCAGCCGGCCAGTGCCGTCACGGTCGCCTCGCGGATGTCCACGACGTCCATCCGCGCGGGCGAGCCCAGTATTGATCCACAGCTCTCCGGGCGGGGCGGCAGGGACGCGCCCTGCGCGACCTCCACCAGCCACCGCCGCCCGTCCGCATGGCCGACGGTCACCTTCCAGCGCGGCGCCGCGCCCTCCGTCCGTACGACGCTCAGCGCCTCCGCGGCGTACTCGCCCACCGCGCGGCGGACGGCCAGCTCGGCTGCCTGGCCGGGCCGCTCCCAGGCGGAGCCGCCCCGGCATCCCTCGACGACGATCCGGCCCTCCTGGGCGCCGTGCAGCGCCTCCTTGACGGCGTGTGCCTCGGCCCTGCCGTACGCATAGCCGTACGGCAGCACGAGCACCGTGGGCGAGAAGCGGTGCCCCCCGAGGTGGGTGACCTCCCAGACACCCTCGACCCCGGAGGCGGCGAGCTCGGCCGCCAGGGGCCGCCCGAGCAGGGCGCAGCAGCGGTCACGCTTGCCGTTGGTGCAGACGAGCGCGAGTGGGTCGCCTTCATGCGGGGCGCCGTCGAGGGCCGTCCCGAAGGTCCCGGGCTCGCCCCGGCCCAGCGCGGCGAAGTCGAGTTCCAGCAGCTTCGCGGGGTCGGTGACCGTGGCGGCGTGCAGCCACACGTTTCCCGGAACGGTGTGGGCGGCGTACAGCTGCCGGCTGGCGGGCACCCGGCAGTCCGCGTGACGCCCGGCACGGCGTATGAGCGCGACCCGCACCCCGGTCCCGTGCGTGGCGGCCTCCAGGGCGCGGCCCAGCGCGGGATCGAGGTGGCTCGAGGTGAGCGCCTTGGCACCCCACGGGCCCGGCTGCTCCAGCAGCAGCCAGGTCCTCGCGGTGGCCGCGGTTCCCGCGACCGGCTCGTCGAGCTCGCGGGAGACGGTTGAGCACGTGCTACTCACACAGGTGAGCCTAACCTGACTTTCTCAGGAGTGACGTGGCGCCCCACCCGCATCCTGCCCGGGCAGCGGCCGGGGCGGCTTGGGCCCCGCGTACAGACCGCTGGGGCGCATGCGCAGGGGGCGCTCGCCGTACTCCTCCAGGGCGTGGGCGATCCATCCGGCCGTACGGGCGACGGCGAAGATCGTCTCTCCCGCGGAGGCCGGCATGCCGCAGGACGCGGTGAGGACGGCGAGCGCCAGGTCGACGTTGGCGTGCAGAGGAGTGTGGCGGGCGGCGGTCGCCACGATGTCGCGGGCGGCCGCCAAGGCGGGTGCGGCGTCCGGGATGTCACCCAGGAGGGTGAAGAGAGCACGCGCGCGTGGGTCCTCACCGGGGTACAGGCGGTGGCCGAGTCCAGGGATGCGGCGGCCTGCCCGCAGCTCGTCCGCGATCACCGGGGCCGCGTCGCCCTGGTCCAGCACCTCGAGCAGCAGTCTGTGCGCGAGGCCGCTGGCCGCGCCGTGCAGGGGGCCCTCCAGTACGCCGAGCCCCGCCGAGACGGCCGCGTAGGCGTGCGCGCGGGCGGACGCCGCCACGCGGACGGCGAGGGTCGAGGCGGCGAGGTCGTGGTCGACGAGGAGCGCCAGAGCCGTGTCGAGGACCCGCAGCCGTGCCTCGTCGGCGTCCCTGCCGGTGAGCCGGGTCCAGAGGCGGTGCGCCAGCGGGCCGGTGTCGCGCTGGTCGGGCCCGAGCGGGGGGAGCGCGGCGACCAGGGTCGGGATGAGGGTACGGGCCGCGCCGAGCACGGCCTCCTCGGACAGGTCGAAGCGCAGGGGGTCCGCGGTCGCCGCGGCGATGGCCGCGACGCGCAGACGGTCGGTGGGGGTGGCGTGGCCGGGAAGCGCCTTCACGGCACGGCGGGCCACAGCGACGAGCGGCCTGGTGGCGTCGAATGCGGCCCCGGGACGGAGGCGGCCGGTCCACAGCCACTCGGCGACCTCTTCGTAGCTGTACCGGGTCGCGAGTGCGACGGCGTCGACGCCGCGGAAGTAGAACCGGTCGCTGTCGATGAGGGTGAGGCGGGTCCGCACGGACAGCTCCCCGCCCGATGCACCCGAACCGCTCGCGCTCTCCCGTCTGTTGCGACGCGCGAGCGCCTCCACCTCCTGGGGGTCGAAGGTACTGCCCCGCCCCCCGGACGCCCGTCGGCTGCTGAGCTGACCGCGGCTCACGTACGCGTACACGGTCTCCGGCTTCACGCCGAGCAGTTCGGCGGCTTCCTTGGTGCTGAGTCGCCGGTCGGCGGCGCCGGGGGAGGGGTCTTGATCGCGCATGGGGTCACGGTATCCGTCCTGTCGCACATGGACTGCCGCATTGATTCAATCAATATTGACACCTAAGCATCAAGCATAGACAGTCGAATCAAGTTCAAGGAGGAAGTCATGTCTGTCCATGAGGCTGTTGCCGCACGCGTCGAGGTGCCGCGGGGGCTGGCGGGTGTGGTCGTCACCGACACCCGGATCGGTGACGTCCGGGGTGCCGAGGGCTTCTACCACTACCGGCAGTACTCGGCCGTCGATCTGGCGCGGTCCCGTGGCTTCGAGGATGTATGGCACCTGCTGGTGCACGGCGACCTGCCCGACGCCGAACGGGCCGCGCGGTTCTCCGCCGAGACCACCGCGCTGCGGGGCCTGCCCGACGAGGTGCGGGCGGCGCTGCCCGCCGTCGCGGCGGCCGGCGGACGCTCGGGCCCGCTCGCCGGGATGCGCACGGCGCTGTCGCTGCTCGGTGCGGCCAAGGGGTTCCGCCCGGTGTACGACATCGGCGCCGACCGGCGCCGGCAGGACACCCTCGCGGCGACCGCGGCGGTGCCGACACTGCTCACGGCGCTGTACCGGCTGGGCAGGGGGCTGCAGCCGGTGGAGCCGCGTAAGGATCTGCCGTACGCGGCGAACTACCTCTACATGCTGACGGGTGCGGAGCCGGACGCGGAGCGGGTACGGGCGATCGAGCAGTATCTGATCTCCACCATTGATCATGGCTTCAACGCGTCGACCTTCACGGCACGGGTCATCGCGTCGACGGGTGCGGATGTGGCGGCGTGCCTGGCGGGCGCGGTGGCGGCGCTGTCCGGGCCGCTGCACGGAGGTGCGCCGAGCCGGGCACTGGACACGCTGGACGCGATCGGGACGCCGGAGCGCATCGACTCCTGGGTCCGTGAGCATGTGCGCGCGGGCGAGCGGATCATGGGCTTCGGTCACGCGGTCTACCGCACGGAGGACCCCAGGTCGCGCTTGCTGCGCGAGGTGGCCCAGCGGTTCGGCGGGCCCCGGGTCGACTTCGCGGTGGAGGTCGAACGCCGTGTGGAGGCGATCCTGGCGGAGTTGAAGCCGGGCCGGGCGCTGCACACCAACGTGGAGTACTACGCCGGCGTCGTCATGGAACTCTGCGGCATACCGCGCGAGATGTTCACCCCCACGTTCGCGGCGGCGCGGGCGGTGGGGTGGAGCGCCAACATCCTCGAACAGGCGGAAGACCCGAAGATCATCAGGCCGTCGGCCCGGTACGTGGGGGAGGAGGCGCCGGTGGCGGTGCCTGCCTGAAGGTCGCGAAGGCGCCCAGGTCGATACCGTGATCGATTCTTCGGGGTCTTTCTGACTCTTACGGACGTATCGTCGGCCGGCGCCCGGGGACATCGTTCGGGTGATAGAAGAGCCGCTAGTGCGTGGTGTCCGTTGAGGTTGAGCGTGCCGTCGGGTCCGGAGCGGATCACGACCTGTCACCATGGCGCCGCAGCGGGCGTAGGCGCTCGTGCCTTGAGAGTAGAGGAAATTCAACAGTGAGTCAGATCATTCGCCGCCTCGGTGTTGCTCCGCGTCACCGAGGCAGTGCTGGTGGTGCAACGTGCCCCGACCTGTTCGAACTGGCCGACGGGAACTTCGCCGTCATCGGTACGGATGTCACTGATTCACTGGAGTCACAACTGCCCGAGGATGCTGCCCGTGCCGACTATGAGCGCATCGTCGTGATCACCAGAGAGACACTGATCAAGGCCAAGGCGGACATCCCGGACGCCTAGCCGTGCGGGCGCGCCCGCCCGTTGGGCTCAGGTGCCGACGGGCGGGTCTCCGACGACCCACCACTCGTCCGTGTCGGCTTCGTCGAGTTGTAGGAGCAGGTCGTCGATCAATTGGCCCAGCTCGGCTTCTTCCGTCCCCCTGATACTCGCGCGCTGTTGCCGGGTCGCGTACCAGTAGTCCCTGACGATCGGATTCTGGAAGATGCCTCGGGCGTACTTGAAGAACTCGTCCCTGGTGAGGTTGCCGATGCGGTGGTAGCAGAGCAGGTTGGTGTACAGAGCGTTGGCGAAGAGGTACTGGCGGCGCTTCTGTGCGTTGACCGGCACCTCGTAGGTGTCGAGCACTTCGGCGAGATCGGGGTCGTCGATCGCCTTGCTCAGCAACTCCCAGTGCTGGCGCTGCTGCATGGCCAGATTGGCCTGCTGCTGATTGCGCGCCACCTTCTCCAGGTGCTCCAGACGCTCGTTGATCGAGTCGAGGGCGTGCCGCTGTGTCGCCATGGCGGCGCAGGCGCCTGCCGCCATGCCCAGGCAGGCCGCGACCGCGGAGCGGAGCCCCCGGATCCCACTGTTCTGTGTGGCCATGTCAAATACCCCCGATCAGGCCACCGTCCGCCGGTCGTCGGGGTGCGGGTCGACTTCAGGGAACCGGCGAGCGGTGGGCGGCGCTTGCCGCCTTCCAGGGTGCCGAGCGGCTCTGATCGGCGGGAAGGCGGAGAGGAGGCGCACGGAGGGAAGCGAGGGTCGCACAAACCGGCGCCTTGCCCAACGTCTGCCCCGCAGATGCTGCTAACAATCGTTCACTTCGCCGTCGTTCCTGTCGCTCGTATCCTGGTTCGTCAGTCAATCTTCGGTGTGCACGCCGTCAGCGAGCCGGTGTGCGCACAGGTGTGAGAGGGGTCGCGTGGTGGTGCGGAGCGGCGGGCGGCAGATTCCGGTCGTGGTCCTGGCCGGATTTCTCGGCTCGGGAAAGACCACCCTGCTCAACCATCTCCTCCACCGCAGCGGCGGCAGCCGCATCGGTGCCGTCGTCAACGACTTCGGTGCCGTCGAGATCGACGCCATGGCCGTGGCCGGAGCCCTCGGGGACTCGACCGTGTCGCTCGGCAACGGCTGTCTGTGCTGCGCCGTCGACGGCAGTGAGCTGGACGAGTACCTCGAGCGGCTCGCCCGTCCCTCCGCCGGCATCGACGTGATCGTCATCGAGGCCAGCGGCCTGGCCGAACCGGAGGAGCTCGTGCGGATGGTGCTCGCCAGTGAGCACCCCGGCATCGTGTACGGCGGACTCGTCGAGGTCGTGGACGCCGCCGAGTTCGACGACACCCGGGCCAGGCACCCGGAGATCGACCGGCATCTCGCCCTCGCCGATCTGGTGGTCGTCAACAAGGTCGACCGGGTCGCGGACGAGGCGCGGGTGCTGCGGCTCGTGCGGTCGCTCGTCGACCGTGCCGCCGTGGTGTCCGCCACGCACGGCCGTGTCGACCCCGAGTTCCTCTTCGACTGCCGGCCGGGTGAGGAGCGCCTCGGGCAGCTGTCGTTCGACGACCTGCATCGCGACGGCCACGATCACGGCGCGCATCTGCACGCCGCGTACGACACCCTCTCCTTCGTGTCCGAGCGCCCGCTGGACCCGCGGCGGCTGATCCGGTTCCTGGACAGCAGACCCGCGGGGCTCTACCGGATCAAGGGGTACGTCGACTTCGGGCCCTACGACACCCGCAACCGCTACGCCGTGCACGCCGTGGGGCGGTTCCTGCGGTTCTACCCGGAGCCCTGGACGGCGGGGACGGAGCGGCTCACGCAGCTCGTCCTCATCGGGACGGACATCGACGCCGCCACTCTGCGCGATGAGTTGGAGGCGTGCGTGAGCGGTGACGGCGACGCCCCACACGCCGATGAGCAGGGCATGTGGGGCGTTCTGCGCTATGTGCAGGAGGCGGAGGAGGACCCGGCGGCCTGAGGGGCGTCCGGCTCAGACCGGGCCCGCCACCACCGACACCGTCTTGCCCAGGGAGACCCCCGAGCCGTCGCGGCGCGGGTCGGGGCCCGGGAGGGCCACCGCGGCACCGTTCTTCTGGGCGGCGAGGGCCGGGGCCGGGCCCGCCCAGGCCAGGGACAGGCAGTCCTCGCCCTTCAGGAACCGCTGGCAGCGCACACCGCCGGTGGCCCGGCCCTTGCGCGGGTACTGGTCGAACGGGGTGAGCTTGGCCGTCGTCTGGACCGAGTCGTCCAGCGTCCCGCGCGAGCCCGCGACCGTGAACACCACCGCGTCCACCGCCGGATCGACCGCCGTGAAACTGATGACCTTCGCTCCCGCGGTGAGCTTGATGCCCGCCATACCGCCCGCGGGGCGGCCCTGCGGGCGGACCTGCGCCGCCGGGTAGCGCAGCAGCTGTGCGTCGTCGCTGATGAAGACCAGGTCCTCCTCGCCCGTGCGCAGCTCCACCCCGCCGACGATCCGGTCGCCCTCCTTGAGCGTGATGACCTCCAGCTCCTCCTTGTTGGAGGGGTAGTCGGGCACCACACGCTTGACGACACCCTGCTCCGTGCCGAGCGCCAGGCCGGGCGACGACTCGTCCAGCGACGTCAGACACACCACCTGCTCGTCGTCCTCCAGGGACACGAACTCGGCGAGGGGAGCCCCGCCCGACAGGTTCGGTGTCGGCATCGACTCCGGGAGCTGCGGCAGGTCGACCACGTTCAGCCGGAGCAGGCGGCCGGACGAGGTGACGACGCCGAGCTCACCGCGAGCCGTCGCCGGTACCGCCGAGACGATGACGTCGTGCTTGACCCGCTTGGCGCCGGAGGTGTCGCCGAACGGCTCGTCGTTCGCCGTACGGGCCAGCAGCCCCGTCGACGACAGCAGGACCCGGCACGGGTCGTCCGCCACCTGCAGCGGCACGGCGGCGGCCGGGGTGCCGGCCGACTCCAGCAGCAGCGTACGCCGGTCGTTGCCGAACTTCTTGGCCACCGCGGCCAGTTCGGCGGAGACCAGCTTGCGCAGCTCGGCGTCCGAGTCGAGGATCCGGGTCAGTTCCTCGATCTCCGCGTTCAGCCGGTCCTTCTCGGCCTCCAGCTCGATCCGGTCGTACTTGGTCAGGCGGCGCAGCGGCGTGTCGAGGATGTACTGGGTCTGGACGTCGCTCAGCGAGAAGCGGTCCATCAGACGCTGCTTGGCCTGCGCGGAGTTCTCGCTGGAGCGGATCAGGCGGATGACCTCGTCGATGTCCACCAGCGCCGTGAGCAGGCCTTCGACCAGGTGAAGGCGGTCGCGACGCTTGCCGCGGCGGAACTCCGAACGCCGGCGCACGACGTTGAACCGGTGGTCGAGGTAGACCTCCAGCAGTTCCTTGAGACCGAGGGTGAGCGGCTGGCCGTCCACCAGGGCCACGTTGTTGATACCGAAGGACTCCTCCATCGGCGTCAGCTTGTACAGCTGCTCCAGCACCGCTTCGGGCACGAAGCCGTTCTTGATCTCGATGACCAGGCGCAGACCGTGCTCACGGTCGGTGAGGTCCTTGACGTCCGCGATGCCCTGCAGCTTCTTCGCACCGACCAGGTCCTTGATCTTGGCGATCACCTTCTCGGGACCGACCGTGAAGGGCAGCTCGGTGACGACCAGGCCCTTGCGGCGCGCCGTCACGTCCTCCACCGTGACCGTCGCGCGGATCTTGAACGTGCCGCGGCCCGTCTCGTAGGCGTCGCGGACGCCGGAGAGGCCGACGATCCGGCCGCCCGTGGGCAGGTCGGGGCCCGGGACGTGCTTCATCAGGGCGTCGAGGTCGGCGTTGGGATACCTGATCAGGTGCCGGGCGGCGGCGATGACCTCGCGCAGGTTGTGCGGCGGCATGTTGGTGGCCATACCGACCGCGATGCCCGAGGCGCCGTTCACCAGGAGGTTCGGGAACGCGGCGGGCAGCGCCACCGGTTCCCGCTCCTGGCCGTCGTAGTTGGGTGCGAAGTCGACCGTGTCCTCGTCGATGGACTCGGTCATC
Source organism: Streptomyces malachitofuscus (assembly GCF_055571035.1). Taxonomy (NCBI): domain Bacteria; kingdom Bacillati; phylum Actinomycetota; class Actinomycetes; order Kitasatosporales; family Streptomycetaceae; genus Streptomyces; species Streptomyces malachitofuscus. The sequence goes on from NZ_JBVIGA010000007.1 coordinate 104,191, forward strand.
AGGCCGGTCGCCTCGGCCATCCGGCACTCGGTGTACCGCATGGCGGCGGGCGGGTCGTCGTTGCCCAGCGAGCCGAAGTTGCCGTGGCCGTCGACGAGGGGGACGCGCATCGAGAACGACTGGGCCATGCGGACGAGGGCGTCGTAGATCGACGCGTCGCCGTGAGGGTGCAGCTTGCCCATGACCTCGCCGACGACGCGGGCGCACTTCACGTAGCCGCGCTCGGGCCGCAGGCCCATCTCGTTCATCTGGTAGACGATGCGGCGGTGCACCGGCTTGAGGCCGTCGCGCGCGTCCGGCAGGGCGCGGGAGTAGATGACCGAGTAGGCGTACTCGAGGAAGGAGCCCTGCATCTCGTCGACGACGTCGATGTCGAGGATCTTCTCCTCGTACGAGTCGTCGGGCGGCGGGGTCTTCGTGCTGCGGCGGGCCATCGCTGCCGGCTCCTTGCTGAGCGTGGGACGGGATCTGACGCGGACCATTGTGGACCGTCGCACTGACAGACGGGACCAGGACCCGGGTCCGGACATCCCGTCCGGCGGGGTGCGGCGGCGCGAGCAGGGTACGCGGACGGGTGCGGCGCGCTCCGCGCGGGGGGCTGCGCGGGGTGCGTGGTCACCGGGGGCGAACGCGGCCCGGGGCGGTTGCGCGGCCCGGCACCGTGCCCCCGCATCTCGCTCTCGGCGTACAGCGGCCCGGCCGGGAACTTCACCGGTCGTCCGCGCGCTTGCATACAGTGGCAGGACCGGCAGAAACGGCGGTTTCGACGACCGCCTCCGCGATCGAAGGGACGTACATGCCCATGGGTCACACGGCCACAGACCAGGCAGGCTCCGGCGGCCTGACAGCGACCGAGCACCGCCTGGCCAACGGCCTGCGCGTGGTGCTCTCCGAGGACCACCTGACCCCGGTCGCGGCGGTGTGCCTCTGGTACGACGTCGGTTCACGTCACGAAGTCAAGGGACGTACCGGTCTGGCTCACCTTTTCGAGCACCTGATGTTCCAGGGCTCCGCCCAGGTGAAGGGCAACGGTCACTTCGAGCTGGTCCAGGGCGCCGGTGGCTCCCTCAACGGCACCACCAGCTTCGAGCGCACCAACTACTTCGAGACCATGCCCGCCCACCAGCTGGAGCTCGCCCTCTGGCTGGAGGCCGACCGCATGGGTTCCCTGCTGACCGCCCTGGACGACGAGTCCATGGAGAACCAGCGCGACGTCGTCAAGAACGAGCGCCGCCAGCGTTACGACAACGTCCCCTACGGCACGGCCTTCGAGAAGCTGACCGCGCTCGCCTACCCGGAGGGCCATCCGTACCACCACACGCCCATCGGCTCGATGGCGGACCTGGACGCGGCCACCCTGGAGGACGCCCGCCAGTTCTTCCGCACCTACTACGCGCCGAACAACGCCGTGCTGTCCGTCGTCGGGGACATCGACCCGGAGCGGACGCTCGCCTGGATCGAGAAGTACTTCGGCTCCATCCCGTCCCACGACGGCAAGCCCGCCCCGCGCGACGGCTCGCTGCCGGACGTCATCGGCGAGCAGCTGCGCGAGATCGTGGAGGAGGAGGTTCCCGCGCGTGCGCTGATGGCCGCCTACCGGCTGCCGGAGGACGGCACGCGCGCGTGCGACGCCGTGGACCTGGCGCTCACGGTCCTCGGCGGCGGCGAGTCCTCGCGGCTCTACAACCGGCTGGTACGGCGCGACCGCACCGCCGTGGCCGCCGGGTTCGGCCTGCTGAGGCTGGCCGGAGCCCCCTCCCTGGGCTGGCTGGACGTGAAGACGTCCGGCGACGTCGAGGTGCCGGTCATCGAGGCCGCCATCGACGAGGAGCTCGCCCGCTTCGCCGAGCAGGGTCCCACGCCGGAGGAGATGGAACGCGCCCAGGCGCAGTTGGAGCGCGAGTGGCTCGACCGGCTCGGCACCGTCGCGGGCCGCGCCGACGAACTGTGCCGGTACGCCGTCCTGTTCGGCGACCCGCAGCTCGCCCTGACCGCCGTCCGGCGTGTTCTCGACGTGACGGCGGAGGAGGTGCAGGAAGTCGCCAAGAGCCGCCTGCGCCCCGACAACCGCGCGGTGCTCGTCTACGAGCCCGTCGCCCCGGAGGGCGAGGAGACCGAGGAAGCCGCCGCAGTCGCCGGCGCCGACGAGAACGAGGAGGCGGCGAAGTGACCGAGCTCGCCACGATGGACTTCCACCCCCAGCCGCAGCCGGGCGACGCCAAGCCCTGGGCCTTCCCGGCCCCCGAGCGCGGCCGGCTCGACAACGGCGTCACCGTCCTGCGCTGCCACCGTCCCGGCCAGCAGGTCGTCGCCGTCGAGGTGCTGCTCGACGCGCCCCTGGAAGCCGAGCCGGCGGGGATCGACGGCGTCGCCACGATCATGGCGCGCGCCTTCTCCGAGGGCACCGACAAGCACTCCGCCGAGGAGTTCGCCGCCGAACTGGAGCGCTGCGGCGCCACTCTGGACGCGCACGCCGACCACCCCGGCGTCCGCCTCAGTCTGGAGGTCCCGGCCTCACGGCTCCCCAAGGGGCTCGGGCTGCTCGCCGACGCCCTCCGGGCGCCCGCGTTCGCCGACAGCGAGGTCGAACGGCTCGTCCGCAACCGCCTCGACGAGATCCCGCACGAGCTGGCGAACCCCTCCCGCCGCGCGGCGAAGGAGCTGTCCAAGGAGCTCTTCCCGGCGAGCTCGCGGATGTCACGCCCGCGCCAGGGCACCGAGGAGACGGTCGCCGGCATCGACTCCGCTGCCGTGCGCGCCTTCTACGAGAGGCATGTCCGCCCCGCCACGGCCACCGCCGTGGTCGTGGGCGACCTCACCGGCGTCGACCTGGACGAGCTGCTCGGCGACACACTGGGCGGCTGGACCGGCTCCTCGGCCCAGCCGCGGCCCATCCCGCCGGTGGTCGCCGACGACCGGGGCCGGGTCGTGATCGTGGACCGTCCCGGCGCCGTCCAGACGCAGTTGCTGATCGGCCGGATCGGCCCCGACCGGCACGACCGCGTGTGGCCCGCGCAGGTGCTCGGCACGTACTGCCTCGGCGGCACCCTCACCTCCCGCCTGGACCGCGTGCTGCGCGAGGAGAAGGGCTACACCTACGGTGTGCGGGCGTTCGGGCAGGTCCTCAGGTCCGCCCCCGACGGCACGGGCGCGGCGATGCTGGCCATCAGCGGCTCCGTCGACACGCCGAACACCGGACCCGCCCTGGACGACCTGTGGAAGGTGCTGCGCACGCTCGCCGCGGAGGGGCTCACCGACGCCGAACGCGACGTGGCCGTGCAGAACCTGGTGGGTGTGGCGCCCCTCAAGTACGAGACCGCCGCGGCCGTCGCCGGCACCCTGGCCGACCAGGTCGAGCAGCACCTGCCGGACCACTACCAGGCCGACCTGTACCGCCAGTTGGCCGCGACGGGCACCGTGGAGGCCACCGCGGCGGTCGTGAGCGCCTTCCCGGTCGACCGCCTGGTGACCGTCCTCGTCGGTGACGCGGCCCAGATCAAGGCGCCGGTCGAGGCCCTCGGGATCGGCGAAGTCACCGTCGTGACGGCCGAGTAGCGACTCGCCGGCCGGTACCCGTGCGTGGGGCCCTGGTGACACGTAAGTCACCAGGGCCCTCTTATGCCCGAATTGGGGCGGAGGTTGCCTGTCTGCCCTGTGGGATGCGCTACAAAAACCCGGATCTGTTTGGGGATGGGGCGACGTCCCGCTTAGCTTCGTGCGGGCTGTTCGTCGGGCAGTGCGCCGCATCCGCGGCACCGGACAGCCATCGCCGAGTCCCCGTACGGCGCGAGCCAGGGGAGCCGGGGACCCACCTGTAGTCCCTGGGGTGAATCGGACGCCCGCGCGTGCCGCGAGGGGGCCCGTAGGAGACCTTCCTGCTCCGAACCCGTCAGCTAACCCGGTAGGCGAGAGGGAAGGAAAGGACCAGCCTGTACATGGCGTTCACCCGCGCCACCGGGAAGCACCGTCGTCCCAGCCGGATGCAGCGCGGCACCGCCCGCGCGGCGGGCGTCGCGGCCCTCGCCGGCACCGGAGTCGTCGGCTCCCTCGCGGCTCCCGCACTCGCCGCCGAACCCGCCGCCGCGCGGACCGGCCTCACTCCCGTCGTCACCCTGGGCGACGCGGTCGCCGACCGGATCGACGCCCAGGCCGCCGCCCAGCACGAGGCCGCGCGCGAGGCGGCCGAGGCCGCCGCGCGGAAGGCCGCCGAGGAGGCCGCCCGTGAGAAGGCGGCCGAGGAGGCCGCCAAGGCCCGCGCGGAGAAGGAGCGCGCCGCGCGTGAGGCGGAGCGCAAGCGCCTCAACACCTTCGTCTCCCCGATCCCCGGGTCCTACGTCTCGACCGGCTACAAGAGCGGCGGCGCCGTCTGGTCGTCCGGCAGCCACACCGGTGTCGACTTCCACGCGGCGAGCGGCACGCCCGTCCAGTCGGTCGGCATCGGCACCGTCGTCGAGGCCGGCTGGGGCGGCGCGTACGGCAACCAGGTCGTCATCAAGATGAACGACGGCACGTACACGCAGTACGGGCACCTGTCGTCCGTCGCCGTCTCGGTGGGCCAGCAGGTCACCGCGGGACAGCAGATCGGCCTCTCCGGCGCCACCGGCAACGTCACGGGCGCGCACCTGCACTTCGAGGCCCGCACGGGCGCCGACTACGGCTCCGACCTCGACCCCGTCGCCTACCTCCGTGCGCACGGCGTGAACCTCTGAGGCAGTGCGTCCGCTCCCCGAAGCCCCGGCCCACGAGCCGGGGCTTTCGGCGTTTCGGGGGACCCGCCTGTCCAAAAAATATGTATGGATTCCCGGCCGCCGTCGGAATTTCCGGCCGATTGCAATAGAGTCACGGAACGGACGTCATTCGTCGGCGTTTCACGGGGATTAAGCCGGAGGTCGGTCATGCGTATTCCCGCGCACTCGGTGTGCACGGCGATCCGGGACGACATCGTCGCGGGTGTCCACGAGCGCGGCGGCCGGCTCACCGAGGAACTTCTCGCCCGCCGCTACGGCGTCTCCCGCGTCCCCGTCCGCGAGGCGCTGCGCACCCTGGAGGCCGAGGGCTTCGTGGTCACCCGGCGGCACGCGGGAGCGTGCGTCGCCGAACCGACCGAGCAGGAGGCCGCCGATCTGCTGGAGATGCGCACGCTCCTCGAACCGCTCGGCGCCTTGCGTGCCGCCCAGCGCCGCACCGAGGCCCATCTCAAGGTGCTGCGGGGGCTGGTCCGGCTCGGGCAGGAACGGGCCCGTCAGGGCAACAGCGACGACCTGCGCTCCTTGAGCGGCTGGTTCCACGAGACGCTCGCCCAGGCTTCCGGCAGCGCGGCCCTGACCTCGATGCTGACGCAGCTGCGGCACAAGATCGCCTGGATGTACGCCACCGAGGGTCCCGCGGACCCGGTCGAGTACTGGGCGGAGCACGGCGCGATCGTGGACGCCGTGGCGCGCGGCGACGGCGAACGCGCGCGGGCCGTCACGGCGCTGCACACCGAGCGCGCGAGCGCCGGGCACCGGCTGCGCTTCGGCCCCGGCGCCGACCGGGCCGGCCGCACGGAGCGTGTGAGGAGCTCGCAACATCCCGTAAACATGCCGAGTCTTCGCCCTTAACACGGGTGCCGTATACAAAGACGGTGCAATTCTCGGGGGTTTATTTCTGCTGCCCGTAAAGAGAGGGAAGCGGGAAAGCGAAAGGCCCGCCCGGTCGATCAGGGCGGGCCTTTCCATTGCCGCGGCGGGCGTCTGCGAGAAGACGGCCACCGCGCTCGCGCACGATTCAGACGGTCTCGGGGAGTTCCTCGAGCCCTTCGGAGACCAGCTTCGCCAGACGGTCCAGGGCGGCGTCCGCCCCTTCCGCGTCGGACGCGAGGACGATCTCCTCGCCGCCCTGGGCGCCCAGGCCCAGCACGGCGAGCATGGAGGCCGCGTTGACGGGGTTGCCCCCGGCCTTGGCGATCGTCACCGGGACGCCTGCGGCCGTGGCGGCTCGGACGAAGATGGAGGCGGGGCGGGCGTGGAGACCCTCGGCCCAGCCGACGTTGACGCGGCGCTCAGCCATGTGTTGCTGCCCTTCGGTGTTCAGGGTTGTCTAGACCAGTTTCCCACATCATGAAGCATGCCCGGAGCGGCATCCGTGCCCGCTCCCGGTGACAGCCGGACCGCGGCCTCGGTCCGGCTGTCGTCCACCACAGACTGCCTCGCGCCGTTGCCGTACGCGAGCCGTACTCTGGGGCCCATGCAGATCTCGTCGGACCGGCACGAGTATCCCGCCCACTGGGAGGCCGACGTGGTGCTGCGCGACGGCGGCACCGCGCGCATCCGCCCCATCACCGTCGATGACGCCGAGCGCCTGGTCAGCTTCTACGAGCAGGTGTCGGACGAGTCGAAGTACTACCGCTTCTTCGCGCCCTACCCTCGCCTGTCCGCCAAGGACGTCCACCGCTTCACGCACCACGACTTCGTGGACCGGGTGGGACTCGCGGCCACCATCGGCGGCGAGTTCATCGCCACCGTACGCTACGACCGGATCGCCGCCGACGGGACGCCCGCGTCCGCACCGGCCGACGAGGCGGAGGTCGCCTTCCTGGTGCAGGACGCCCACCAGGGACGGGGCGTCGCCTCCGCGCTGCTCGAGCACATCGGGGCCGTCGCGCGGGAGCGCGGCATCCGCCGGTTCGCGGCCGAGGTGCTGCCCGCCAACACCAAGATGATCAAGGTGTTCACCGACGCCGGGTACACCCAGAAGCGCAGCTTCGAGGACGGCGTCGTCCGTCTGGAGTTCGACCTCGAGCCCACGGACCGGTCCATGGCCGTGCAGTACGCGCGCGAGCAGCGCGCGGAGGCGCGCTCGGTGCAGCGGCTGCTCGCCCCCGGCTCGGTGGCGGTCGTCGGCGCCGGACGCGCACCCGGCGGCGTGGGACGCAGCATCCTCGACAACATCAGGGACGCCGGGTACACCGGCCGGCTCTACGCCGTGAACAAGGCGTTCGCGCAGGACGAGAAGGAACTCGACGGCGTGGCCGCGTACCGGTCCGTCCGGGCCGTCGACGGCCCCGTCGACCTCGCGGTCGTCGCGGTGCCCGCCGAACGCGTCCCCGAGGTCGTCACAGAGTGCGGCGAGCACGGGGTGCAGGGGCTCGTCGTGGTCTCGGCCGGTTACGCCGAGGCCGGACCCGACGGCCGCGAACGCCAGCGCGCCCTCGTCCGGCAGGCGCGTTCGTACGGCATGCGGATCATCGGCCCGAACTCGTTCGGGGTCATCAACACGGCCCCGGACGTGCGGCTGAACGCCTCGCTCGCGCCGGAGCCGCCCCGCGCGGGCCGGATCGGGCTGTTCGCCCAGTCCGGCGCGATCGGCGTCGCCCTGCTGTCGCGTCTGCACCGGCGCGGTGGCGGCGTCACCGGCGTCACGGGCGTGTCCACGTTCGTCTCGTCGGGCAACCGTGCCGACGTCTCGGGCAACGACGTCCTGCAGTACTGGTACGAGGACCCCGACACCGACGTCGCCCTGATGTACCTGGAATCCATCGGCAACCCCCGCAAGTTCACCCGCCTCGCCCGCCGGACCGCGGCCGCGAAGCCCCTGGTCGTGGTCCAGGGCGCCCGCCACGGCGCCGGGCCCCGGGGGCACGCCGTACGGGCGACCCGGCTGCCCCACGAGACGGTGTCCGCCCTGCTGCGGCAGGCCGGGGTGATCCGCGTGGACACCATCACCGAACTGGTCGACGCGGGCCTGCTGCTCGCCCGCCAGCCCCTGCCGGCCGGCCCCCGGGTGGCGATCCTCGGCAACTCCGAGTCCCTGGGCCTGCTCACCTACGAGGCCTGCCTCGCCGAGGGCCTGCGTCCGCACCCGCCGCTGGACCTCACCACGGCGGCGTCGGCGGCGGACTTCCACGCCGCACTCTCGCGCGCGCTCGCCGACGGCACGAGCGACGCGGTCGTCGTGACCGCGATCCCGGCGGTGGGGGAGGGCTCGGTTGGCGACGCGGCCCTGGCGGACGCCCTGCGCTCGGCCGCCGCCGCGGCCCCGACCAAGCCGGTCCTCGTGGTCCACGTCGAACTCGGCGGCCTCGCGGAGGCCCTGTCGGCCGCCACCAGCACGGCACCCCAGCCGGCGGCCGGCACCGCACAGGCCACGGTCCCGCCGGCGGAAGCGGACACGGCGGGCGCGCGCGGAGGCGACCGGGATGCGCCTCAACCGGGCGCCGGCGCACCACCGCGGGGCGGACAGGGCACGCCCACGGGGGCGGGACCGGCCACCGGCGCGCAGGCCGGACCCGACCCGGCCGCCCCGTCGGGCGGCGGCGGGACAGCGGCCGCGGACGCCCGCGCGGGAGACGGCGAGGCAGGCCGGGTGGCAGCGCCCCCGGCGGAAGCGACGGCCGCACCGCGGACGTCCGGCGCGGCCGCCCGGCCGCCCGGTGGCACGCCATCGGCGCCCTCCACGCCGCACACCGGCCCCCGCGCCACTGCCCCGGCGCGGCCCGCGCCCGACCCGGCCGACGCAGGCTCCGCTGCCGCCGTCGTGCCCCCCGAAGGCGCTCACCTCATCCCCGCCTACCCCGCTTCCGAGCGTGCCGTCCGGGCCCTGGCACAGGCCGTCGCGTACGCGCAGTGGCGGCGGGAGGCCGCCGAGCCCGGCAAGGTGCCCGAGTACGACGACATCGACGAGAGGGGAGCCGCCGCGCTCATCGACGGGCTGCTCTCGCGCGGGCAGGGCCTCACCCTCGGCGGTGACGAGACCTGCGACCTGCTCGGCATGTACGGCATCCCCGTGCACCGCGCGCTGCCCGCCCTCACCCCCGACGCCGCCGCCGAGGCCGCCCGCAGCCTCGGCTACCCCGTGGCCCTCAAGGCGACGGCCCCGCACCTCAGGCACCGCGCCGACCTGGGCGGCGTACGCCTGGACCTGATGGACGAGGATCAACTACGCCGGGCGTACACCGAGTTGACGGAGCTGTTCGGCGCGCCGGCGGAGCTGCGCCCGGTGGTGCAGCGGATGGCGCCGCGCGGTGTGGACACCCTCGTGCGCGCGGTCATCGACCCCGCCGCCGGAGCGGTGCTCTCCTTCGGCCTGGCCGGGCCGCCCTCCCAGCTCCTCGGGGACATGGCACACCGTCTGATCCCGGTCACCGACCGGGACGCGACCTCCCTGGTGCGATCGATCCGGACCGCTCCCCTCCTGTTCGGCTGGCGCGGCTCGGCACCCGTCGACACCGCCGCCCTGGAGGAACTGATGCTGAGGGTGTCGCGGCTGGTCCACGACCACCCGGAGGTCGTCGCGGTCACCCTGGAGCCGGTCGTCGTCGCCCCGCACGGCGTGAGTGTCCTGGGCGCCTCCGTGCGCCTGGCCCCGCCGCCCGCCCGCGACGACCTCGGCCCGCGAACCCTCCCGGCCTACTGAGGGCGCCGGGGGAGCGGAGTGCGCCGAGCGGTGCCTGGCAGTCAGCGGTCCCCCGTAGGATGGGCGTCATGGCCAAGACCAGTACGACGACCCAGGGGCTGCGGGCGGCGATCGAGCGCAGCGGCTACTACCCGGCCCTCGTGGCCGAGGCGGTGGAGGCCGCCGTGGGCGGCGAGCCCATCCGGTCGTACCTGGTCCATCAGGAGACGACGTTCGACCAGAACGAGGTGCGGCGGCATGTCACCGTGCTCGTCCTCACCGGCAACCGCTTCATCGTCAGCCACACCGACGAGCAGGCCGCGGACAGCACCTCCCCGACGCCGTACGCCACCACGTCCACCGAGTCGGTCAAGCTCGGCCGGATCTCGTCGATCGTGGTCAGCCGGGTGGTCGCGAACCCGGAGTCGTACACCCCGGGCACCCTGCCGCGCGAGATCGTGCTCACCATCGGCTGGGGCGCCGTCTCCCGCATCGACCTGGAGCCGGCCGCCTGCGGCGACCCCAACTGCGAGGCGGACCACGGCTACACGGGCAGCTCCACGGCCGACGACCTGAGCCTGCGCGTCAGCGAGGCCGGCGACGGGCCGGAGACGGTGCGCCAGGCGCTCGCCTTCGCGCAGGCCCTCTCCGAGGCGACCGCGGACACCGCCCGCTGATGGTGCAGCCCGCCGTCTGGGACTCCCACCCGGAACCCCTCCCCCTCGACTCCGCCCCCGTGCCCGAATACGGCACCGGCTCCCTCGCCGACCTGCTGCCCACCCTCGCCGCGGGCCTCGGCGTCCCCGGCATGACCGCTGGCATCCCCGAGCTGACCCCCGCCGACCGGAACTGCGTGTTCCTGATCGACGGCCTCGGCTGGGAGCAGCTGCGCGCGCACCCCGAGGACGCCCCGTTCATGACCTCGCTGCTCGGCAGCTCGCGCGGCGGCACCGGCCGCCCGGTCACCGCGGGCTTCCCGGCGACCACCGCGACCTCTCTCGCCTCCGTCGGGACCGGCCTGCCGCCCGGCGCCCACGGCCTGCCCGGCTACACCGTGCGCAACCCGGACACCGGCGAGCTGATGAACCAGCTGCGCTGGCAGCCCTGGACGGCCCCCGCCGCCTGGCAGCCGTACCCCACCGTCTTCGAGCTGGCCCACCGCGCGGGAGTGCACGCCGCCCAGGTGTCCTCGCCGACCTTCGCGAACACACCCCTGACCAAGGTCGCGCTCAGCGGCGGCGCCTTCCACGGACGGCTCTCCGGCGAGGACCGCATGGACCTCGCCGCGCAGCAGCTGGCGGGCGCCGACCGCGCCCTCGTCTACACGTACTACGCCGAGGTGGACGGCGCGGGCCACCGCTTCGGCGTCGACTCCGACACCTGGCGCGGCCAGCTCGCCCACGTCGACCGGCTCGTGCAGCGCCTGGCGGAGCAGCTGCCCCCGCGCAGCGCCCTCTACGTCACCGCCGACCACGGCATGATCGACGTCCCCTTCGACGAGCAGCACCGCATCGACTTCGACGAGGACTGGGAGCTGAAGGCGGGTGTCGCCCTCCTCGGCGGCGAGGGCCGCGCCCGGCACGTGTACGCGGTCCCCGGCGCGGTCAACGACGTGCTGACCTGCTGGCGCGAGGTGCTCGGCGAGCAGTTCTGGGTGGCCTCGCGCGACGAGGCGATCGCATCCGGCTGGTTCGGGCCCGCGATCGACGACCGCGTGGTGCACCGCATCGGCGACGTGGTCGCCGCCGCGCGGGACGACGTCCTGCTGATCGCCTCCGAGCGGGAACCGAGGGAGTCGGCGATGGTCGGCAATCACGGCTCCATGACCCCTGCCGAGCAACTCGTCCCCCTGCTCGAAGTACGCTCCTGAGGGCCATCCCGCCGCCCCCTGCCGAAAGGTTTCCGTCTCCCCATGCCCGAGCTGGTGTTCTTCTCCGGAACGATGGACTGCGGGAAGTCGACGCTGGCTCTCCAGATCGAGCACAACCGTTCGGCACGCGGTCTGGTCGGCATGATCTTCACCCGCAACGACCGCGCGGGCGAGGGCAAGCTCTCCTCCCGCCTCGGCCTGGTCACGGACGCGGTGGAGGTCGGCGACGGCGCCGACCTGTACGCGTACCTCGTCGACCACCTCTCGCAGGGCCGGCGCGCCGACTACGTGATCGCGGACGAGGCGCAGTTCCTCGCGCCGGAACAGATCGACCAGCTCGCCCGCGTGGTGGACGACCTGGACCTCGACGTCTACGCCTTCGGTATCACGACCGACTTCCGCTCCAAGCTGTTCCCGGGCTCCCAGCGCCTCGTCGAACTGGCCGACCGCGTCGAGGTGCTCCAGGTGGAGGCCCTGTGCTGGTGCGGCGCCCGTGCCACGCACAACGCCCGCACGGTCGGCGGGGTCATGGTCGTCGAGGGCGCCCAGGTGGTGGTCGGCGATGTCACCGGCTCCGCGGACGAGATCGGCTACGAGGTCCTGTGCCGCCGCCACCACCGCCGCCGCATGACGGCCGCGACGGCCCGCGCGGCGGCACTCTCTCCGGACGTGCTGCCCGTCACCCAGTGACGGACGTCCGCCGCTGAGCGGCGGGCTCAGGTCGAGGCCAGTGCCTTCGTCGGGGACAGCCGGGAGGCGCGGACCGACGGGTAGACACCGGCCGCCACGCCGACCACCGCCGCACCGAGGCAGCCTCCGGCCACCGACAGCGTCGAGATCACCGGCGGCCAGCCCTGGTACGTGGCGTAGCCGACGGTGACGAGGAGGCCCAACCCGGTCCCCGCGACGCCGCCCAGCACCGCCAGTGCCACGGACTCGGTGAGGAACTGCACCCGTATCTGCCCCCTCGTCGCGCCCAGCGCCCGGCGCAGCCCGATCTCCCTGCGGCGCTCCAGCACCGAGATCACCATGGTGTTGGCGACCCCGATCCCGCCGACCAGCAGGGCGACTCCGGCGAGACCCAGGAAGAGCGACGAGAAGGTGTTCTGGGTGGCGCGCTTGGCGGCCAGGGCGTCCGAAGGCCGGCTGACCTGGACCTGGCCGGGCTGCTCGGGGAACACGGTGGCGGGCAGTACGTCCCGCACGTCCTCGAGCGACTCCTCCCGCGCCTTGATGTAGATCACCGTGGGCTTCCCGTCGAACCGCAGGGTCTGTCGGGCGGCGTGCCATCCGGTCAGGACGGCGTGGTCGAGGTCGTCGGCCAGGGGGACGGCGCGCAGCACGCCGATGACCGTGAACCACGACCTGCCGATCCGGATCTGCGGGGGCGGGTCGTCGGCATGGATCTCCCCGATGCCGAGCCGAGTCGCGGCCTGCACGCCCAGGACGGCGGTGGGGAACCGTTCGTCGGCGCGGCTGAAGTACCGGCCCGAGGACACCGATCCGCCCACCACGTCCAGCAGATCGCGCCGGGCCGCGAGGACGGACAGGCCCGCTCCGGAGAAGTCGCTGTCGTCGATCAGGTCGGAACGCCGGACCTGCGCATGGGTGTTGGCCACCGCGCTCACCCCGGTGACCGGGCCGATCCGGCGCACCATGTCGACCGACTCCTCGGGCAGGGGTACGGGCTTGCTCTGCACGGACACGGACTGCGCCCGCAGCATGTTGGGGCCAAGTGCGGAGATCTCGTCCATCAGCGCCCGATGGCTGGAGGCGGGGATGCCCGTCACGACGACCATCGTGGCGATACCGATCGAGATGCCGAGCGCCGACAGGGCGGCCCGGAGCTTGCGGGTGCGCAGCCCGAGCAGCCCGAGCCCGAGGAGGTCCGACGGAGCGAGCCGTACCGGCTTGGTCGTGCGGCCGGAGCGGGAGCCCCCGGGATCCGGGTGCCTCCGGCGGGCGTCGTGCGCCCGTCGCGGCGTTCGGCGGGGCGGGGCGTCAGGAGCGGTCATGGCGAACTTTCGGTCAGTGGCGGACTTCCGGCCGGTCCGGTGTCCTCGACGAGGCGGCCGTCGCGCATCCGGATCCGCCGGGGCAACTGGGCGGCGATGTCGCGGTCATGGGTGATGACCGCGATCGTGGTGCCCTCCTCGTGAAGCGTTCTCAGCAGCGCCAGCGCGGCGGCGCCGTTGGCCGTGTCGAGTGCTCCGGTCGGTTCGTCGGCCAGGACCAGGGCGGGTTCGTTGACCAGCGCGCGGGCGATCGCGACGCGCTGGCGCTCCCCGCCGGACAGTTGCTGGGGCAGGTGGCCGGCGCGGTGCGCCAGTCCCATCCGGCCCAGGGCCTCCTCGGCGAGCCGGCGCCGATGGCGTTTGCGCACCCCGGCGTAGAGCAGGCCGGTGGCGACGTTCTCCGCCGCGGTGAGACCGTCCGTCAGGTGGAACTGCTGGAAGACGAAGCCGAGTCGCCGGCCGCGCAGGGCGGAGAGCTCCCGGTCCGGGAGATCCGCCACGTTCTGCCCTTCGACGATCACCTCGCCGCCGGTGGGCCGGTCCAGGGTGCCCATGATGTTGAGGAGCGTGGATTTCCCGGAGCCGGACGGGCCGACGATGGCCAGCAGTTCGCCGGTACCGACAGAGAGCGAGACCCGGTCGAGCGCCCGGACCCCGCCGGGATAGGTCATGGTCGCCTCGCGCACCGCGATGACCTCGGTCATGCCGTGGCCTCCACCTTCATGCCCTCCCTGACGTCCTCGCCGCTGATCTCGACCAGCCCCTCGGCGAACATGCCCGTCTCCACGGGGACGAGGTCGCCGCCGGCGACGCGGAGGGCGTAACCGCCCTCGCGCAGGGCGAGCAGGGCGCCGACGGGCACCGCGAGCACGTCCTTCCTGGACTCCGCCTCGAACCGCGCCTCCACCGGTGCGGAATCGAGGTTCTTCACGGCCTCCGGGGCGTCGAGCGCGACCGTGACGTTGACCTTGGAGCGTCCCGGCTCGTCCGCGCCGTCCTGGCCGCCCCGGATGACGCTGCTGATCGCGGAGACCCGGCCCTGGGTCTCGGACCGGTCGGGGAGCACCACGGTGACCCGCTGCTTCCTCTTGATGGACCCGATGTCGAGGGCTTCCACCGGCACGGTCACGGACTTGGTCGTGGCGGTGACGGTCATCAGCTCCGCCGCCGCCTCGTCCCCGGGCTGCACGAGGACCTCGCTGACCCGCACGGCGGCCTGCGTCACCACCACGTCGGACACGTCGAGCACGCCGGTCGGCTGCATGCCCACGGTCGCCTGCCAGCGCCGGACGGCCGCCATCAGCGAGGAGGTGAGCACGCCGTCGCCCTCCTTGACCGTCACCGGCGGGGGAGCCGCGTCGGCGCCCCCGCCCGGCACCGCCGAGGACGGTGCGCCGCTCTCCTCGGCGGGCGGAGGCTGCGAGGCCGAGCCCTCCTCCCGCTCCTCCTCCGGCCGGTCCGCCGCGGACGGGCCGGGGACCGCGGGGCGTGACGGCTGGATCCGCGTGCCGGGCGGCGGCCGGCTTCCGATGTCGTAGCCGAGCGCCTTGAGGTTGTCGGCGACGACCCGGACGTCCCGGCCGGTGAGACCGACCGCGTCCAGCCTGCGGTACAGGGGGGTGCTGCCGTGGAAGACCACGGCGGGACGCTCGTCGACCCGGTACAGCGGCCGGCCGCGCTTGACCGTCGTCCCCCGTTTCGCCAGCCACGTGACGCGTCCCTGCCCGGGGCCGCGGAGGGTGCGCGGGGAGGTGTAGCCGAGGGTGCCCTCGATCTCCCGGGTGCCGGACAGGTCGGTTCTGGTGACGGCGACCGTCCGGATCTCGGGACCGCTCTCGGCGGCCGGGGCTCCGGTGTCGTCGCGGGCCCACAGCAGCCCGGCGCCGACCCCCAGGGTGAGGAGCACGGCGGTCGCGATGACGACACCGCGGCGCGTGAACCTGCCGGAGCGCCGCGCGGCGGACGCCTC
Source organism: Streptomyces malachitofuscus (assembly GCF_055571035.1). Taxonomy (NCBI): domain Bacteria; kingdom Bacillati; phylum Actinomycetota; class Actinomycetes; order Kitasatosporales; family Streptomycetaceae; genus Streptomyces; species Streptomyces malachitofuscus. Next base: position 119,417 of record NZ_JBVIGA010000007.1, read on the forward strand.
GGGGTCCGGCTCGAGATCGGGTCCGGGTCCTGGTCCGGTTGCGGGGCCGGGTTCGGGTCCGTCGGCGATCCTCCGCAGCATCACGGTGTCCGCGGGGTCGCGTTCACTGCTCACTGAAGGCCTCGATCCGGCACTCGCTGTCGATCTGGTCGGCGTTTTCCGGTACGTTCCCGCCGTCCCTGTAATTCCAGCCGCTGCCGTCGGGGAGCGGGTCGACCTCCAGGCCCCTGCGGTTATTGCATTCGATCCATTCGCGGTAGTCCGTCATGTAGTTCGGGTTCTTCTTCGGGTCGAGCTCCGAGGGCGGCAGCGGCCTCTTGGAGAGGCACTTCTTTTCCGCGGCCGGGTGTTCCTCGGCCACGTTCACGCCGGGGAACCACAGGGAATTCGGATCGATGTCCTCGCCGCCCTTGCCACCCGAGCGCGGAACGTCCACGCCCTGGTCCTTGAGGCAGCGCAGGTAGCCCTGGTACATCCGGACCTCCTCCTCGAGCGTGGTGTCAAGGCGGAGTTGGGGGCGCCCCGCCTCGGCCTCGGCGGCCGCCGAGGACCCGCCCCCGTCCTGCTTGCCGGTGCCGGTTGCCACGGAGGCCACTTCGGAGTCCTCGACGACGCCGCCGTCGGAGCAGCCGGAGACCAGGGCGAGCGTGGCCCCCGTGACGGCGAGGACCAGGGCGCCGCGACGAAGGCGCCGGGCGCGGAAACAGGAACGAACGCGGGTCGATGCGTTTTTCATGCGGTGACTGTGGCAGAGGATTGTCAGGAAGGTATGAGACGTCGCCGACAATGCGCGATCCGGCCGCCGCACCCGGTAATAGCACGGAATTGTCAGGAAGTTGTGAGGGATGGAAAGGGGACGGAACCGGCTCCTCGGCGTTCATTTCCGGTCTAACATCGACGCCATGTGTGCGAACGTTCTGGTGGCCGAGGACGACGAGAAGCAGGCCGAACTGATCCGGCGCTACCTCGTACACGAAGGCCACGCCGTCACCGTGGTGCACGACGGGCGGACGGTCCTGGACGAGGTCGCCCGGCGGCCGCCGGACCTGATCGTGCTCGACCGGATGCTGCCGCGTCTGGACGGACTGGAGGTGTGCCGCCGGATACGGGCCGAGGGCAATCTGCCCGTGCTGATGCTCACCGCGCGGTCCACCGAGGACGATGTGCTCCTCGGCCTCGACCTGGGCGCGGACGACTACATGACCAAGCCCTACCGGCCGCGTGAGCTGGTGGCGCGGGTCCGCACCCTGCTACGGCGCACCCAGAGCGCTGACCCGCCGGCTCCGGAGACCCGGCCGGTCCTGCAGGTCGGACCGCTCACCCTGGATCCGGCCGGCCACGAGGTCTTCTGCCACGGCCGCCCGGTCCGGTGCACCCCGGGCGAGTTCCGGATCCTCAGCGCCATGGCGGCCTCGCCCGGCCGGGTCTTCTCCAGGGCCCAGCTGCTGGAGTGCGCCACGGGCCACGACCGGGTCATCACGGAACGCGCCGTCGACGTGCACATCATGAACCTGCGCAAGAAGATCGAGGTCTCTCCGCGCGACCCGGCCCTGCTGCTGACCGTCCACGGAATCGGCTACAAGCTGACGAGCGGCCGCCGTGACGGCTGAGGTCCCCCTGCGGAACAGCCTGCTGCTGCGGCTGCTGCTGACGTCCCTGGTGATCTCCCTGCTGTCCATCGGGGCCACCGCGTGGCTCACGGTGCGCGGCACGAGCCTGGCCATCGAGCAGGAGCGCGGCCAGGTGCTCGCGGACGACACCGCCGTCCAGGACACGCTCACGGCGTTCGCGGCGACGCACCGCAGCTGGGAGGGCGTGGAACGCACCGTGCGGGAGCTGGCCGACCGGACCGGCCGCGGCATCGTGCTGACCACGCGGAGTCGTCGGCCGATCACCGCGTCCGACCGGGACCGCGCCGGGGACCTCCCCGTCAACGCCTCGGCGGTCATCGACCCGTTGCACGTCACGGCCCACCCGGGACAGGGCATCGACCCCGCGCAGCAGATCTCCCGCATCGACCCCCGTGCCGTCGGCCCCTACCGCCTCCCCGCCGGCGATCGGGCGGAACTGCACCGCCTCGCCCGCGCCGAGGTCGAGTGCCTGACGGGCAAGCTGGGACGGCCGGCGTACATCGTCGAGGGATACAGCGGTCGGCCCGAGGTCCGGCTCTCCAGGACGTCCACCGAGGCCGCTCCTCTGTGCCTGTCCAAGGACCTGACGGCACCCACCAGGACGGAAGCCGCAGCTCTCGCGGAACTCGCAGGGCTCGTCCGGCGCTGCGCGGAGCGCCACGGCGTGCCCTCGCCCGAGTCCGTACGGATCGACATGCGGCTGCGGGCGGAGTACCAGGGCTCCGAGGCGGAGCAGACGATTGTGGACGAGTGCGCCGAGGAGGGGCGGCGCGAGCAGCTCACCGGGCATGTCGCCCCGGCGGCACTGCTGTTCGTCACCGACTCTCCCCGAGCGGCCGTCCGCGTCTTCGACCTGACCCCGTCCGGAACCCTCCGGATCGTCGGCACGACCGCCCTGGTGCTCGCCGTGACCATCGCCCTGACCACGGTCATCGCCGTCCGCCTGGTACGTCCGCTGCGGGCGCTGGCCGACGCCGCCCGCGCCCCCGACGGCCGGCATCTCCGCATCCCGGTCACCACCAAGGACGAGACCGGCTATCTGGCCGCCGCCCTCAACGACCTCTCCGAGCGCCGCGAGCGCACCGAGGAGCAGCGCAGAGCCATGGTCAGCGACATCGCGCACGAACTGCGTACCCCGCTCACCAACATCCGCGGCTGGCTGGACGCGGCGCAGGACGGCATCGCCGAACCCGACGCCGCCCTCCTCTCCTCGCTGCAGGAGGAGGCCCATCTGCTCCAGCACATCATCGACGACCTCCAGGTATTGGCCGCCGCAGACGCCGGGATGCTGCACCTCAGCCCGCAGGCGGTGCGCCTGGACGACCTGATCGGGCAGTCCGCCGCCGCGCACCGCGCGGGAGCCAAGTCCAAGGACGTGGAGCTGGTCGTGCACACCGTCGGTGACCTGTCGGTCCACGCCGATCCGGTGCGGCTGCGCCAGGTGATCGGCAACCTCCTGTCCAACGCGATACGCCACACCCCTCCCGGCGGACGGGTCACCCTCGGCGCCCGTCGTGCGCCGCGTGGTGTCGAACTCCGGGTGACCGACACCGGCGCCGGCATCCGTCCGGAGGATCTGCCGCGGGTGTTCGACCGCTTCTGGCGGGGGGACACGTCCCGCAGCAGGAAGACCGGGGGCAGCGGCCTGGGCCTGTCCATCGTCAGACAGCTCGTGCGGGCCCACGGCGGAGACGTCTGGGTCACGAGCCGGCCGGGCGTCGAGACGGTCTTCACCCTCCGCCTGCCCGACGAGACCCCCACCGCGCGCCGGCCGTAGCGCTGCCGCGCGGGAAGCGGCGACGGCCGCCGTCCTCAGCCGATGCGGGCGGCCGCGCCGCCGACCCGGACCCGCCGGTCGCCCGCGCGGAGCGTCACCGTGAGCTCGCCGGGCCGGCCCAGGTCCTCGCCCTGGTGCAGGGTCAGGACGGCGTCCTCGGGCACCAGGGCGAACTCACGGGCGTACGCGCCGAAGGCGGCGGCCGCGGCGCCGGTCGCCGGGTCCTCGACGACACCGCCGACCGGGAACGGGTCGCGCACATGGAAGACGGTGGCCGACTCCCGCCACACCAACTGCACCGTGGTCAGGTCGAGCCGGTGCATCAGCGCCTCGAGGCGTGCGAAATCGTAGATGAGGTCGGCGAGACGGGCGCGCGTCGCCGCCGCGAGCACGAGGTGGCGCGCTCCGGCGAACGCGATGCGGGGCGGGAAGGCCGGATCGAGATCGGCGGCCGGCCAGCCCAGCGCGGCGAGCGCCTCCGCGAGGTCCGCGTCGGCGACCTCCTCGACGTGCGGCTCGACGCTGGTGAGCGTGGCCCGCACCGTCCCGTCCGCCGCCTCGGCCACCTCGACCGGTACGGTCCCGGCGGGCGTCGAGAACACCAGCTCCCCGGGGCCGATCCGCTCGGCGAGCGCGACGGCGGCGGCGACGGTGGCGTGCCCGCAGAACGGCACCTCCGCCTTGGGACTGAAGTACCGCACGTCGTAGGCCCGCTCCTCCGGGCGCGCGGTCAGGAACGCGGTCTCCGAGTACCCGAGCCCGGCGGCGACGGCCAGCATGGCGCCGTCGTCCAGGCCGGAGGCGTCCAGCACGATACCGGCGGGGTTCCCGCCGTCGGGGTCACCGGAGAAGGCGGTGTAGCGCAGCACCTCGGGCCGCGTCGCGTTCGTCGTCATGCCCGTGCCAACGGACGGCGACCTCGCGGCTATTCCGGACGTCCAACGCGCGGGCCAGTCACCTCAGTCAGGGACGGCTGCTCAGACGTCGCCACCGGCCGGCGTCGCTCCTGCCCAGCAATCCTCCAACGCGCGGCGTACGAGATCCGCGGAGCCACCGACGCCGACCCTCGCGGCCGTAGACGCTGCCGGCAGGGAAGCCGAACCGGCGTACAAGGCCGGCTTGGTACCCAGTAGGTGCCGAGGGCCCCCATCAATCCCACCGACACCACCCAACCCATCATCCCCTGCGCCCCCTTGAAGGCGTCTTCGCCATCGGGCCCCGCCTTCGAGATGCGCTTCACCTCTACACCGCGCGGAGCCCGTCTCGCCCGCCTCGTGGCCGTGGACGCGTGGGGATCCCGTACGGCACCGACCCGCACGAGGCGATCGTGCTGATCGTCGCCGCACTCATCGCGAACGCCGTGAGCCACGGCCACGTTCCCGGCCGGGACTTCCACCTCCGCCTCCACGCCACCCCCGACGGCCGCACCGTATGCGTCGAGGTCACCGACACCCGCACCGAACGCCACCCCCGCCGCCTCGCCGTTCCGGAGGGCGCCGTCGAGGAGACCGGCCGCGGACTGCTCCTGGTCTCCACCACGACCCACCTGATCCTCGCCGGACTGCTCACCACGCCCCTGTGGTTCCGCCTCTCCCGGAGCTGGGGCAAGCAGCGCTGCCTGCTGCTGTGCCAGGGCTTCTTCGCCGCCGGAGCGCTCGGTCTGGCGGCGGGGAGGGCGGCCGGTCTCGTGGTCCCGGTGCTGTGCACGCTCGTCCTCGGTGTGTGCTTCGCGGGACTTCAGCTCTTCCCGTTCTCGATGGTCGCCGACACCGTCCGCGCGGCCGACGGCGACGAGACCGGACGCACCGGCCTACACCGGGGTGTGGACGGCGACGGAGGCGACGGGCGCCGCGGCCGGCCCCTACCTGTACTCGGCGGTCCTCGCCCTCGGCGGCTACGCGGCCGCGCGGGCCGGCGAGGAGGTCACCCAGTCGGGCGGCGCGCACACGGCGATCCTGCTCGGCTTCACGCTCCTGCCCGCCCTCCTCATTGCGGCCGCCCTCGCCGTGCAGTCCCGTTACCGCCTGGACGCGCGGTTCACAGGATCCCGCGCGGGATGAGGGGGCGCCCCATCAACCCGCCTGCCGCACGAGCGCGAACCGTGCCCCCTCCGGGTCGGCCACCGTGGCGACCCGGCCGTGCTCGGTGTCCCGGGGCCCACCGAGCACCTGCCCGCCGAGGTGGAGCACCCGGTCCACCGCGTCGTCGACGTCGGTGACGACGAAGTACGTCGTCCAGTGCGGGCCCCGCTCGCGCGGCAGCGCGCTGCCCAGGCCGTGGACGCCGGCGACGGGGCGGCCGGCCAGGTGGAGGGTGACGTGGTCGACGGCGGGGGAGCCCGTGCGCTCCTCGTGGCCGAACACGGTCTCGTAGAACTTGGCCACATGGGCCGCCTCGTAGGTGGTCAGCTCGTTCCAGGCGGGAGCGCCGGGCACGCCGGTGACCGCGGGGCCGGTGCGCGCGGACGCCTGCCAGATGCCGAAGACGGCGCCGCAGGGGTCGGAGCCGATCGCCAGGCGTCCGGCGTCGGCGGCGTCCAGGGGTCCCACCCCGATCGTTCCGCCGCACGAGCGCACCGCGTGGGCCGTCAGGTCCACGTCGTCGGAGGCGAAGTACGGCGTCCAGGCGACCGGCAGATGGCGGTCCGGGGGGAGCACACCGATGCCGGCCACCGGGCGGCCGTCGAGCAAGGCACGCACGTAGGGGCCCAGTTGCCGGGGGCCGGGGCGGAACTCCCAGCCGAACAGCGCCCCGTAGAACTCCTCGGTCGCCTGCAGTCCGTGCACCATCAGGCTCACCCAGCAGGGTGAGCCGGGTGTGTGCCGAGCGGGCACCTCGCCGTTCGGGCGGGCGTGCCCCCGTGCGTCGGTCATCGTCACTCTCTTCTCGGCCGCGTGCTCGCGGGCCGTGGTCATCCGCCCCTGCGGGGGTCGTGTCCCGTCCGCTCGGCGGATCGTTCCCGCGCCGATGCCGACACCGTATGTGCCCGATCCCGTACCCCTCGTGACCGGTCCTGCCCGGCCGAGCAGAGTAGCCGCACCTGGACGACTCGGCCACCCCGTGCGCGAGGATGGTGACCATGAACGCCATCATCTCCGCATCCGAACTCGCGAGCGAACTGGCGGGTGCGCATCCGCCGGTGCTGCTCGACGTCCGCTGGCAGCTCAGCATGGCCAAGGCGACCGGTGAACCGCCGTTCGACGGACGGGCCGCGTACGAAGCCGGGCATCTCCCCGGCGCCGTCTTCGTCGACCTCGACGAGGAGCTGGCGTCGGCGCCGGGCGGGCGGGGCCGCCATCCGCTGCCGGACCTCGCGGTGTTCGGCGCCGCGATGCGGCGGGCGGGCGTGTCGTCCGCGACGCCGGTCGTCGTCTACGACGGCGGGCTCGGCTGGGGCGCCGCCCGCGCGTGGTGGCTGCTGCGCTGGACGGGCCACCCGGACGTGCGGGTTCTCGACGGCGGGCTCCCGTCCTGGGAGGGCCCGTTGGAGACCTCGGTTCCGCGGCCGGCCGAGGGGGACTTCGTACCGGTGCCGGCGGAGACCGGGCTGCTCGACGCCGACGGCGCGGCGGCGCTGGCGCGTTCGGGCGTGCTGCTGGACGCCCGCGCGGGGGAGCGGTACCGCGGCGAGGTGGAGCCGATCGACCGGGTCGGCGGACACATCCCGGGCGCGGTTTCGGCCCCTACGACGGAGAACGTCGGCCCCGACGGCCGTTTCCTGCCGGCCGGGGAACTGGGCGCCCGGTTCAAGGACCTGGGCGTGTCGGAGGGTTCGCCGGTCGGCGTGTACTGCGGCTCCGGAGTCTCCGGGGCGCACGAGGTGCTGGCGCTGGCGGTCGCGGGCATCCCCGCGGCGCTGTACGCCGGTTCCTGGTCGGAGTGGTCGTCGGACCCGCAGCGACCGGTCGCGGTGGGCCCGGACCCGCAGTAGCCGGGGAACGCCCGCCTCACGCGAAGCGGACGCGGCCCGGCACGAACGGTGCCCTCCACCCACAACCGCCCCGCGCGGTGCGGGTGCGCACGGAAGCCGCCTGCGCGACGGGCCGGGTGTTGCGTGCGTACGCGGTCCGCGGTGAGCCCCCCTTGTTGCACCGAGGGCGTCGGCGGCGCCGGCATTGCGGCGGCGCTGCAAGTGGGTTGCTGACAGCACGCGTCGCCGTCGCTCCGTGCGCAGACGCCCCGCGCGGTGCTCGTCCGCCCGGGGCTTGCTCTGCCCCGGCCGAGCGTGCGCGGGTGGGCGGTTGTGGGGCGGGCGTAGGCCGTGGTGCTCGTGTGCACGCTCCGCGTGGTGCTCTTCCGGCCTGGTCTGCACGGCACGGCGCGCGCGGGCGGTGGCCTGCGGGGATGGTGCCGTCGGGTGTGGGTGTCCTGGGTGGCGGCGTGCGGGGGGAGCTTCGGTCGCGGCACGAAGGGGCGCCCCTCTGGCGGGGTGCCCCTTCGGTTGGCGTTCGTCCGGGCAGGTTGCCCGGACGGCCTACTCCTGCTTCTTCCGCCGTGTCCCGAACACGATCTCGTCCCAGCTGGGCACCGCCGCGCGTCGGCCCGGACGGACGCCGTCCGCCTCGGCCTGACGGTCGGTCGAGCCGACGAGACGGTCACGGTGGCTGCCGACGGACCGCGGCATGAGGACGTCCGCGTAGGCGGAACCCGCCGAGGCCGCGGGGGCGGGCGGCTCCTCCGCCTCGGACTCGGACTCGGGTTCCTCGGCGGCGGGTTCGGGCGTGCGCTCCGGCACGACCAGGTCGCCCCGGAAGCTCGGCACCGCCTCCAGCAGGCTGGTCAGCGAGTCCCGTTCGCCCGAGGCCGTGGCCGTCGTGGACTCCTCGGGAGGCTCGGAGGCCTGCGCGGGCAGGCTCGGCCGCTCGCGGTCACCGGGACGGTCCAGCGGACGGTCGCGCGGCAGCCGCGCGATGCGCGGGACGAACGGGAAGCTGGGCTCGGGCGCGGCCAGATCGTCGGACTCACCGATCAGCGAGCGCGCCTCGTCGTCGACGGCCTGGACCAGCCGCCGGGGCGGGTCGTACGTCCAGCTCGCCGAGTGCGGTTCGCCCGCGACGCGGTAGACCAGCAGTACTTCCCAGGTGCCGTCGTCGCGGCGCCAGGAGTCCCACTGGACGGTGTCCTTCTCCACACCGCGCAGCAGCAGCCGCTCCTGAACGGCCTCGCCGAGCGGAGGGCCAGAGTTCTCGCCCGGCCGGCGCACCGGGGTCTTGCGGGCGCGCTCGGCCATGAACGCGCGCTCGGCGAGGACCGGGCCCTCGAAACGGCGCACGCGGTCCACGGGGATGCCGGCCATCTGGGCGACCTCTTCCGCGGTCGCGCCGGCTCGTATACGCGCCTGGATGTCGCGAGGGCGGAGATGGCTCTCCACCTCGATCTCGATCTGGCCGAGGCGGGGACGGTCGCCGCGTACGGCGGCGCGGAGCCGTTCGTCGATCGGAAGCGTGTACTCCGTGCTGTCCGCAGCCTTCAGCACCAGCCGTGTGCCGTCATTCGAGACGGCCACGACACGCAGTTCGGGCATGGGGACCTCCCGGGTGGTGCCTGCCGACGTCACGTGCGTCGCTGCTTCCGCTAGTCGAGTGTGGCCTGCCCGGGTGCAGCCTGCCACAACCTTGCCGAGTTGCCCGGCGTGTCGGGCGCGGGCCCTGGACCGCCGTTATGGCACGGTTACCTATTCGCAACGCTAAGTGACCAACTGTGTCACCCTGTGCAACTAGCCCCCTCCCGGCGGTCCTCGAAGGTCCCGAGCGCCCTGATGGGAGACCGGACCCAGGGCTCGCAACAGTACTCCATTCGGACCACCTGCGTGGATCGGCGCGCCGCTCAAGGCATCCTCTATGTCCCCAGGACCCTCCGCAAGTAGTCATTACGGAACCGGCGTTCCGGATCCAGCCGGTCCCGGAGTGCGGTGAACTCCCCGAAGCGCGGATACACCCGGGAGAAGTACTCGGCGTCCCGTGTGTGGATCTTCCCCCAGTGAGGCCGCCCCTCATGGGTGGTGAAGATGCGCTCGGCGGCGGTGAAATACCCCTGATAGGGGGTGCCCTTGAACATGTGGACGGCCACGTACGCGCTGTCCCGGCCGGACGCCGTGGACAGCGTGATGTCGTCGGCCGGCGCGGTGCGCACCTCGACCGGGAAGCTGATCCGCAGCGGCGAGCGGTCGACCATCGCCTTCAGTTCCCGCAGCGTCTCCACGAGTGCCTCGCGCGGGACGGCGTACTCCATCTCCACGAACCGCACCCGGCGCGGTGAGGTGAAGACCTTGTACGGGATGTCGGTGTAGGTCCGCGCGGAGAGCGCCCTGCTGGAGATCCGGGCGATGGCGGGGATGCCGGCGGGCACCGCGCGGCCGACCCAGTTGGCCACCTGGAACACCCCGTTGGAGAGGAGCTCGTCGTCGACCCAGCCCCGGAGAGGAGGCACGGGCCGCTCCGGGCCCGCGCTGCGGTTGTTGCGCTTGGTGTTGGTGTTGCCGGTGTGCGGGAACCAGTAGAACTCGAAGTGCTCGTTCTCAGCGTGTAGCTGGTCGAATTCGGCACAGACCCGGTCGAAGGGCATCGGCTCCTCGCGGGCCGTGAGGAGGAAGACCGGCTCCACGGCGAAGGTGACCGCGGTGATGATGCCGAGCGCCCCGAGACCGATGCGGGCGGCCGCGAAGACGTCCGGGTTCTCCTTCTCGGAGCAGGTGAGCACCGAACCGTCGGCGGTGACCAGCTCCAGGCCCCGGATCTGGGCGGCGACGGAGGCGGAGTCGCGGCCCGTGCCGTGGGTGCCGGTACTGATGGCCCCCGAGACCGTCTGGTCCATGATGTCGCCCATGTTGGTCAGCGACAGCCCCTCCCGCGCGAGGGCCACGTTGAGTCTCTTGAGCGGCGTGCCGGCCTCGACCGTGACCGTGCCCGCCGCACGGTCGATGTCACGTATGCCCGTCAACAGTTGAGGGCGTATCAACAGGCCGTCGGTGGCGGCTATCGAGGTGAAGGAGTGCCCGGTGCCGACCGCCTTGACCGGCAGACCGTCCTCGGCGGCCCGGCGCACTGCGGCGGCCAGCTCGTCGACGGAAGCGGGCGCGACCTCCCGCGCGGGGCGGACGGAGACGGTCCCTCCCCAGTTACGCCATGTGCCGTTCCTCGCGCTCGCTGTGCTGCCCAACGGAGCCTCCCCGACCCGGTGCCGGCCGCTTGAGCCGGCGGTACCCGAGGAAACCGACCGCGACCGCGACGGCCCCGGACGCCGCCGGAACCCCGTACCCGGCACGCGCGCCGGCCGCGTCGATCACCCAGCCGGCCACGGAGGAGCCGACCGCGACCCCGACGGCGAGCCCGGTGCTCACCCAGGTCATGCCCTCGGTGAGCTGCGCGCGTGGTACGTGCTCTTCGATGAGGGACATCGTCGTGATCATCGTCGGAGCGATGGACAGACCCGCAACGAACAGCGCCACGGCCAGAAACGGCAAGTTCCCGACCAGTAGGAGTGGGATCATACTCACGGCCATGGCGCAAACGCCCAGCAGCCAACGACGTTCCGCCGCCCCCGCGAAGTGCAGCAGCCCGAACACGGCGCCCGCCACGCACGAGCCCAGCGCATACACGGCGAGCACCGCGCTGGCCGCCGCCTTGTGCCCCTGCTCCTCGGCGAAGGCCACCGTGACCACGTCCACGGCGCCGAAGATCGCGCCCGTCGCGACGAACGTCGCGACCAGCACCTGAAGGCCCGCGGAACGCAGGGCCGTGCCGCCGCCCGTGTCCTCGCGCGGATGCGGAGCGGGCTCGGTGGCCCGCTGCGAGGTCAGCCAGAAGACCCCGGCCGCCAGGAAGCACGCCGCGAGCAGCGGGCCGGCCTCCGGGAACCAGGCCGTGGACAGCCCGATGGAGACGATCGGCCCGAAGATGAAGCAGACCTCGTCCACCACGGACTCGAAGGAGTACGCGGTGTGCAGCTGCGGCGTGCCCCGGTACAGGGCGGCCCACCGGGCCCGGATCATCGCGCCGAGGCTCGGCACGCAGCCGATGCCGACGCACGCGGCGAACAGCACCCACTCCGGCCACCCGTAGTGCGCGGCGAACAGCAGCACCGCCGCCGCGCCGAGCGAGAACAGCGTCGCCGGGCGCAGCACCCGCCGCTGCCCGTACCGGTCCACCAGCCGTGAGACCTGCGGGCCCGCCACCGCCGCCGAGAGGGCGATCGTGGCCGCCAGGGCCCCGGCCAGTCCGTACCGTCCGGTCAGCTCGGAGATCATCGTCACCACGCCGATGCCCATCATGGACAGCGGCATCCGGCCGAGGAACCCCGCGGCGGAGAAGGCCTTGCTGCCGGGCGCGGCGAACAGGGCGCGATAGGGGCTGGGCACGGGGTCTCCGAAAGATCTCAGTAAGGCGCGACCGCAGTCGATACAGCTTACGGCCGAGGTCACTCGGATGCACCGCGTTTTACCGGGCCACGGCCGGGACACCCCCCGCCGTGTCCCTGCTGTCGGTGCCGAGTGGGAGGATCGAGACATGCCAGACGTGCTCGACGCCAGTCCCTATGACGCTCTGCTGCTGCTCTCCTTCGGCGGCCCGGAAGGCCCGGACGACGTGGTCCCGTTCCTGGAGAACGTGACCCGCGGGCGAGGCATCCCCAAGGAACGCCTCAAGGAGGTCGGGCAGCACTACTTCCTCTTCGGCGGGGTCAGCCCCATCAACGACCAGAACCGCGCCCTGCTGGACGCGCTGCGCAAGGACTTCGCCGAGCACGGACTGGACCTGCCGGTCCACTGGGGCAACCGCAACTGGGCGCCCTACCTCACCGACACGCTGCGCGAGATGGTCCAGGACGGCCGCCGCCGCATCCTGGTCCTCGCCACCAGCGCCTATGCCTCGTACTCCGGCTGCCGCCAGTACCGCGAGAACCTCGCCGACGCCCTCGCGGCCCTGGAGGCGGAGGGCCTGGAGCTGCCGAAGATCGACAAGCTGCGGCACTACTTCAACCACCCCGGCTTCGTCGAGCCCATGATCGACGGTGTGGTCCGGTCGCTCGCGGACCTCCCCGAGGACGTCCGGGACGGCGCGCACATCGCCTTCTGCACCCACTCCATCCCGAACACCGCCGCGGACACCTCCGGCCCCGTCGAGGACCACGGCGACGGCGGGGCGTACGTCGCGCAGCACCTGGACGTGGCCCGGCTGATCGCCGACGCCGTACGGGAGCGCACCGGCGTCGACCATCCCTGGCAGCTCGTCTACCAGTCCCGCTCGGGCGCCCCGCACATCCCCTGGCTGGAGCCCGACATCTGCGACCACCTCGAGGAACGGCACGCCGCCGGGGTCCCGGCCGTGGTGATGGCCCCCATCGGCTTCGTCTCCGACCACATGGAGGTCCTCTACGACCTCGACACGGAGGCCACGGCCAAGGCCGGGGAGCTGGGGCTGCCGGTGCGCCGCTCGGCGACCGTCGGCGACGACCCGCGGTTCGCCGCCGCCGTCCGTGAGCTGATCGTGGAGCGTGCGGCGGCCGAACGCGGGCGGGACGTCACCCCGTGCGCCCTGGGCGCCCTCGGCCCGAGCCACGACGTCTGCCCCGTGGGCTGCTGCCCGGCCCGCACACCGCGTCCCGCCGCGGCGGGCGTCGACAGCCCTTACGCATGAGGAGCCCCGTGACCGACCCCCTGCACGCGGAACTGCTGGAACTGGCCCGGGAAGCCGCCCGCCGCGCGGGCGAGCTGCTGCGGGACGGCCGCCCGGCCGACCTCGCCGTCGCCGCGACCAAGTCCAGCCCGATCGACGTCGTCACCGAGATGGACATCGCGGCGGAGAAACTGATCACCACGATGATCGCCGAGCGCCGCCCGGACGACGGCTTCCTCGGCGAGGAGGGCGCCTCCACCGAGGGCAGCAGCGGGATCCGCTGGGTGATCGACCCGCTCGACGGCACGGTGAACTACCTGTACGGCCTGCCCACCTGGGCCGTCTCCATCGCGGCGGAACAGGACGGCGAAACCGTCGTCGGGGCCGTGGTGGCCCCCATGCGCGGCGAGGCCTACTACGCCGTGCGCGGCGGCGGGGCCCGGGCCACCGGTGCCTGGGACGGCGAGCGCGAGCTGAGCTGCCGCCCCTCACCGCCCCTGGACCAGGCCCTGGTCTCGACCGGCTTCAACTACGTCACCGAGGTCCGCGCCCACCAGGCGGACGTCGTGCAGCGGCTGATCCCGCTCCTGCGGGACATCCGGCGCGGCGGCTCGGCCGCCATCGACCTGTGCGACGTCGCCGCGGGCCGCCTCGACGGCTACTACGAGCGCGGACTGCACCCCTGGGACCTCGCCGCCGGGGACCTGATCGCCCGGGAGGCGGGCGCGCTGACCGGTGGCCGCCCGGGAGACGTCCCCTCGCGCTCTCTGACCGTCGCCGCCAGCCCCGGCGTCTTCGGGCCCCTCCAGGCGCTCCTGGAGGACCTGGGGGCCTGGCACGACGGGAGGCCTTGACACGGGGCCGCCCGCTGACACGGAGCGGGCCCCGGCGCTGGATTCGCCGGGGCCCGCTCACACGCGGCTGATCAGACGCTGTGGGCGCCGACCTCCACGCCGTGCTCGGCGGCGAGGCGACGCAGGTCGTCCAGTTCGCCCTGTTCCACGTCGACGAGGAAGTCGTCGCCCTCGTCGCGTGCCCGCGACAGGTCGGACTCGGTCGCCCTTATGCGCTGCAGAAGTCCTGCGGTGAATGCGTCCATGCTGCGCCCCCTCGTCCTGGGTCGGTGGATCGGTGGCACGGGGGTGTGCCGTTCGGAAGGGACGATCACGTCCAGAAGCGGATGCCCAGCGCCACCCGGCCGGGCGGCGACGGTGCCGGACATCCACGCCCGCTCTGCGGAAGCGGACTGCGTCGCACCGCATGGTGGCGCGGTACGTGCAGAGCGTGATCGCGGGATGTAAAACCCGTCCTCCCCAAGCTCCCTTCCGCGGAAACCTAACCGCGCGAGAAAATCTCGTATTCCCGCCCCGTTCGCCCGGAGGTTCCGCGCCCCGCACCTCTCCGCCACCGTTGCTCCACCCGCCTTACAGCCGACTTATGGCCGAAAAGGGCAGGATGGAGGCAACACACCCACCAGCACCCTGCCCGCGTACGCCCTTCGGCGCTGCGCGGGCGGGACATGAGGAAGGACAAGCGACGTGCGCGTACTCGTCGTCGAGGACGAGCAGCTGCTCGCCGATGCGGTGGCCACCGGGCTGCGCCGGGAGGCCATGGCCGTCGACGTCGTGTACGACGGTGCGGCCGCCCTGGAGCGCATCGGCGTCAACGACTACGACGTGGTCGTCCTCGACCGCGACCTCCCGCTCGTGCACGGCGACGACGTCTGCCGCAGGATCGTCGAGCTCGGCATGCCCACACGCGTGCTGATGCTCACGGCGTCCGGCGACGTCAGCGACCGGGTCGAGGGACTGGAGATCGGCGCCGACGACTACCTGCCCAAGCCCTTCGCGTTCAGCGAGCTCATCGCGCGCGTGCGCGCCCTCGGGCGGCGTACCAGCGTGCCGCTGCCGCCCGTCCTGGAGCGCGCCGGGATCAAGCTCGACCCCAACCGCCGCGAGGTGTTCCGCGACGGCAAGGAGGTCCAGCTGGCGCCGAAGGAGTTCGCCGTGCTGGAGGTGCTCATGCGCAGTGAGGGAGCCGTCGTCTCCGCGGAGCAGCTGTTGGAGAAGGCGTGGGACGAGAACACGGACCCGTTCACCAATGTGGTCCGGGTGACCGTGATGACCCTGCGCCGCAAGCTGGGCGAGCCGCCGGTCATCGTGACCGTGCCCGGCTCGGGTTACCGGATCTGATCCCCATGGCCGCCACCCCCACGCCGGCGTCCCCGCAGGCCCCGCCGAAGCCCACCTGGGACCCCCGCAGGCCGGTACCGCCCTTCCCCTGGCTGCGCCCGACCATCCGGATACGGCTGACCCTGCTCTACGGCGGCATGTTCCTGATCGCCGGGATAATGCTGCTGTCGATCATCTACCTGCTCGCCGCGAACGCGCTCAACGTGGGCAGCGACCTGCCGTTCCGGATCCTCTCGGGAGAGGTGTCCAGCGACCTGTGCAACCTGCGCAGCTCGCCGCTGCCCGCGGACGACCTCAACCGGGCGCTCAACGAATGCGTCAACGAGCAGCGGCAGCACGCCCTGGACGATCTGCTCAGCCGCTCGCTGCTCGCCCTGCTCGGTCTCGCGATCATCGCCTTCGCCTTCGGCTACGCCATGGCCGGCCGGGTCCTGTCGCCGCTGGGCCGGATCACCCGCACCGCCCGCGCGGTGGCCGGCTCGGACCTGTCCCGCCGGATCGAGCTGGACGGCCCCGACGACGAGCTGAAGGAGCTGGCCGACACCTTCGACGACATGCTGGAGCGGCTCCAGCGGGCGTTCACGGCCCAGCAGCGGTTCGTGGGCAACGCCTCGCACGAGCTGCGCACGCCACTGGCGATCAACCGCACGCTCCTGGAAGTCCATCTCTCCGACCCGAACGCGCCGGTGGAGCTCCAGCAGCTGGGCAAGACGCTGCTGTCCACCAACGAGCGCAGCGAGCAGCTCGTCGAGGGCCTGCTGCTGCTCGCCCGCAGCGACAACCAGATCGTCGAGCGCAAGCCCGTCGACCTGGCCGAGGTCGCCGGCCAGGCGATCGATCAGGTGCACGCGGAGGCGGAGGCCAAGGGCGTGGTGCTTCGCGGCACCCGTGAACCCGCGGTCGTCCAGGGCAACGGTGTGCTGCTGGAGCGCATCGCCCTCAACCTGGTGCAGAACGCCGTGCGCTACAACGTGCCGGAGGACGGCTGGGTCGAGGTCACCACCGAGGTCCAGCACGGCCAGGCGGTGCTGGTGGTGTCCAACACGGGGCCGGTCGTGCCGGCGTACGAGATCGACAACCTCTTCGAGCCGTTCCGGCGGCTGCGCACCGAGCGCACGGGCAGCGACAAGGGCGTCGGACTCGGTCTGTCCATCGCGCGGTCGGTCGCCCGGGCGCACGGCGGGCACATCTACGCACAGCCGCGCGAAGGGGGAGGGCTCGTGATGCGTGTCACCCTTCCGATCTGACATCATGCCCCCGACACAACGGGGTGTTCGCTTTGAGCGGAATTTTCGAGGCACACCACCGGCATCCCCGTGTGTGATCGATCACAAGGGCGATTCCCCGGCCATCCACTCTCCGTGATCATGGCTGCCGTCGGAAGGTCGGGAAAGTCCCGGTTTTCAGGGGCCCTCATCACGGGAAGTACACGGTGAGGCGCCTTTGATGTGCAGTATCGGGACCGTGTACGGTCCCCATCGCCATCCAAGCCGATCACTCATGAGGAGTCCGGTTGGGTGTCGATTGAGTAACAGACCTTGATGTGAGGCAAAATCTCCGCCTCAGGTCGGGCACAAGTCCGGCCTCTCACGCGTTACGTGCGCTGGAGACACCGCATACACCCAGAGGGGGAGAGCGACATGGCAACCGACTACGACACTCCACGCAAGACCGATGACGACGTCGACTCGGACAGCCTGGAAGAGCTGAAGGCCCGGCGGAACGACAAGTCGGCCTCGGCCGTGGACGTCGACGAGTTCGAGGCCGCCGAGGGCCTCGAGCTGCCCGGAGCGGACCTCTCGAACGAGGAGCTGGCCGTCCGGGTTCTGCCGAAGCAGCAGGACGAGTTCACCTGCATGAGCTGCTTCCTGGTGCACCACCGCAGCCAGCTGGCCCGCGAGAAGAACGGCCAGCCGATCTGCCGCGACTGCGACTGAGGCGGGGTCGGCCGTGACTGGCTCGACCCCTCCGCGGAAGCGCCGCTTCTTCACGAGGGGAGCGGACCAAGGGCCCGATGCGGGCCCGCAGCACGACACGCGTGACCAAGAGCGGGGCTCAACCGGTACCGGGGCGGCCTCGCTCGAAGCGGCACCCGGCCGGGGTGACCTCCCGGCGCCCCTGGAGGTCACCGCGCCCGTGGCGCAGCGGCGCGCCGCCGTCCTCCGGGAGAAGGCCCGGGAAGGCGCCCGCAAGGGCGGTGCCCGCGCCCGGGCGGGACTGGGGCATCTCGCGGACCGGATCATCGAGATCGCCCCGCGTGTGCCCGTCAGAGACCTCGAGACGCTGCGCCGGCAGTTCCCCGGGCTCGGACCCGAGGAGCTCGCGGACAAGCTCGTCGCGGGAGCGGCGAAGGCCACGGCGACGGTCGGGGCCGGCGTCGGCGCAGCGGCGATGCTGCCCGTACCGCCCGCGATGCCGGCCGAACTGGCCGCCGAGATCACCGGCGTCGCCGCGATCGAGCTCAAGCTGATCGCCGAACTCCACGAGGTCTACGGTGTACGGCCGCCCGGCGGTCTCGCCCAGCGCAGCACCGTGTATCTCAATTCCTGGTCGGAGGAGCGCGGGGTCGAGGCGACGAAGCCCTCGACGGTGAGCGCGGCTCTGAACAGCCGTATGAAGCGCGAACTGCGCCAGCGGATCATGAAGCGTACGGTGCGCAATCTGCCGAATCTGATGCCGTTCCTGGTCGGGGCCGCCGTGGGGGCGGTCATGAACCGCCGGGACACGAGAAAGCTGGCCGGGCGTATCCGGGGGGACCTGCGGAGGATCCAGGTGCCCTGGGACGCGCTGCCGGAGCTGCCGGCGCTGGAGCGTCCGGAGAACGTCCTGCCCGAGGACGCCCTGAAGGAGCTCGGTGGCCCCTCGGGGAAGGGTGGGCGCCAGGCGTCCTGAACGCCGTTCTGTCGCCCCCGCCGCCCCTTCCCGTCCCGTCACGTCCCCGGGGGCTGCGCCCCCGGACCCCCTTTTCGGCCCCGAACGGGCCTCGTCCTCAAACGCCGGACGGGCTGTGAACGCGCCCTGCCTGGTTCGACGCGGGGTGTGTCACTGAACAGGGTCGTCCGACGTCTTTGCCGCGCGCAGCGCCTCGGCCAGGCGCTGTGGCTCGCGGGTCGACAGGAAGACGTAGGGAGTCGGGTCCTCGGGGTCGGTGACGTCCACGCGCAGGGCGCCGGGAATGTACGCCCGCAGCAGCATGAAGCAGCGCGGGTCGGCCTTGTGGCCGCGCCAGGCCCGGGCCTCCTCGTCGTCCAGGACCTCCGCCTCGCCCAGCGCCGACACCGGGATCCTCGCCTCGCCCGCGATCAGATGGCCGCCCACGACCCGGATGCGCACCGAGCCGTACGAGCTGACCACGACCGCCGCGGCGGCGGTGCCGCCGGCCAGGCCGCCGAGCATCGGCAGCGTGCCGAACGGCAGCAGGATCAGGGCCAGCGAGACCCCCGCCAGGAAGCAGATCAGCCACCAGGAACGGGGGGCGGTGAGGCGTTCTTCGTACGGGGTGGCGGAGAGCTGCATGAATCCAAGCTTGGCACGGTGTCGGGAGCGGACTCGCGCGCGGGTAAGGTCTGCGCCTGTGAGTGGTACTTCCCCAGCTCTTCAGCCCCCTGCCGACGCCGTGAAACCGGTGCGCCATCCGGACGCGCCCGCACCCGGTGAGCTCCTCGGCGCCCACTACGGCCAGTGCTTCGGCTGTGGCGACGAGCAGCCCCACGGACTGCACCTCCAGGCCCGCGCCGGCGAAGGCGTGTCGATCACCGCCGAGTTCACCGTGCAGGCCGCCCACCAGGGCGCCCCGGGACTCGCGCACGGCGGGGTGCTCGCCACCGCCCTGGACGAGACGCTCGGCTCCCTGAACTGGCTGCTGCGCACCATCGCCGTGACCGGCAGACTGGAGACGGACTTCGTCCGGCCGGTGCCGGTCGGTACCGTGCTGCATCTGGAGGCCGAGGTGACGGCGGTGGCGGGCCGGAAGATCTACTGCACCGCCACCGGACGCATCGGCGGCCCCGAGGGACCCGTCGCGGTCCGCGCGGACGCCCTGTTCATCGAGGTCAAGGTCGACCACTTCATCGACCACGGCCGCGAGGAGGAGATCCAGGCCGCCATGAGCGACCCCGACCAGGTCCGGCGCGCGCGTGCCTTCGAGGTGAACCCGTGAGCGAGTCCCGCCCGGGCGCCCTCGAGGTGCTGATCAGGCGTGTCGACCCCGACGTACCGCTCCCGGCGTACGAGCACCCGGGCGACGCGGGGGCCGATCTGCGGACCACCGAGGCTTGCGAACTGGCTCCCGGCGAACGGGCCGTACTGCCCACCGGGGTGTCTGTGGCCCTTCCCGATGGGTACGCGGCCTTCGTGCATCCGCGGTCCGGCCTGGCCGCCCGCTGCGGCGTGGCCCTGGTGAATGCCCCGGGGACGGTTGATGCCGGGTACCGTGGGGAGATCAAGGTGATCGTGGTGAATCTCGACCCGCGCGAGACCGTGCGGTTCGAGCGCTTCGACCGGATTGCCCAACTGGTCGTCCAGCAGGTCGAGAGGGTCCGCTTCGTGTCGGTCGCGGAGCTTCCCCCCTCGGTCCGGGCCGAGGGGGGCTTCGGGTCCACCGGCGGCCATGCCGCGGTGGAAGAAGGTAAGAGCGGCACAAGCGTTCAGGCCGCCGTAGGCGGTACAGCGGGTGGGAATCGATACGCTTCGGTCGTATCCGACCGGGAAGGACAGTGACGTGTTCGGACGTCGCAAGAAGAAGGATGCCGCCGACGGTGCGGCCGGCGAGGCCGAGCAGGTCGTCGACGGTGTCGACGCTGAGGCGGACGACGAGGAGGCCGAGCGGCTGAGGCTCGAGCCGGCGCCGCGGCCCGACGGTCCCTGGGACAGCAGCGAGGTCCGGGAGCCCGGCGAGGGCCGGGTCGACCTGGGCGGACTGTTCGTGCCCGGAGTCGACGGCATGGAGCTGCGGGTGGAGGTCGCGGGCGACGCGATCGTCGCGGCCACCGTCGTGCTGCGCGACAGCGCCATCCAGTTGCAGGCCTTCGCCGCGCCCAAGCGGGAAGGCATCTGGAGCGAGGTGCGCGAGGAGATCGCGACCGGCATCACCCAGCAGGGCGGCATCATCGACGAGGTCGAGGGCCCGCTGGGCTGGGAGCTGCGTGCCCAGGTGCCGGTGCAGCTGCCGGACGGAACCGGCGGCTTCCAGGTCGTGCGGTTCGTCGGTGTGGACGGGCCCCGCTGGTTCCTGCGCGGTGTGATCTCGGGTCAGGGCGCGGTGCAGCCGCAGGCCGCCGGGCTCCTCGAGCAGATCTTCCGGGACACGGTCGTGGTGCGCGGGGAGGGCCCGATGGCGCCGCGCGACCCGATCGTCCTGAAGCTGCCGAACGACGCCCAGATGGTTCCCGAGAACGTGCAGCAGGAGGAGGGCGGCTCCCGCTTCGCCGGCGGCATGGGCCAGCTCCAGCGCGGACCGGAGATCACCGAGGTGCGCTGAGCCTTCGGCGCCCCGGGTTCACAGGGCCGTGTCCCCCCAGGGGACGTGGCCCTTTCCCGTGCGCGGATCACCCACGGAGACAATATGGCCTGACCGTTGATCGACCGGGTGCCGGACGGGGATACTGGCGCCCGGTTCACGGGGGAGGGCAACCGCATGAGTCAGGTGATCACCGATGCCATGGTGCGCGTCGAGGACGTGCACAAGTCGTACGGCACAGGGGCGGCCGCGGTGCACGCGCTGCGCGGTGTCTCCTTCGAGGTCCCGCGCGGCGAACTGGTCGCTCTCAAGGGACGCTCGGGGTCGGGCAAGACCACACTGCTGAACATCGTCGGCGGACTCGACACCCCCGACCGGGGGCGGGTCCACGTCGACGGAAGCGATCTCGCCGGGCTCGACGAGAACGGGCTGCTCGCCCTGCGCCGGGACCACGTCGGCTTCGTCTTCCAGTCCTTCGGCCTCATCCCGATCCTCACCGCCGCCGAGAACGTCGGCGTGCCGCTGCGGCTGCGCCGGGCCGACCCGCGCGAGCGCGAGGAGCGCGTCGCTCTGCTGCTCTCCCTCGTCGGACTCGCCGACCACGCGGCGCAGCGGCCCGGCGAACTGTCCGGTGGCCAGCAGCAGCGGGTCGCCATCGCCCGCGCCCTCGCCAACAGCCCCTCCCTCCTCATCGCCGACGAGCCCACCGGTCAGCTGGACGCCGAGACCGGGCACGCCGTGATGGAGCTGCTGCGCGCGGTCGTCCGCAGCGAGCACGTCACGGCGCTCGTCGCCACGCACGACGCCACCCTGCTCGACCTCGCCGACCGCGTGCTGGAGCTGAGCGACGGCGAGATCGTCGAGCACTGACCCCGGCCGCGGAACGTATCGTTGAATCCGGGACCTGCAGAACCCGAAAGGCACTCCTCATGACCCGTGTGCTGGTGGTCGACGACGATCCGGCCATCGTGCGCGCCCTCGTGATCAACCTCAAGGCCCGCTCCTACGAGGTCGACTCCGCCCACGACGGCGCGGCCGCCCTCCGTACGGCCGCCGAGCACCATCCCGACGTGGTCGTCCTCGACCTGGGCCTGCCCGACATGGACGGCGTCGAGGTGATCAGGGGGCTGCGCGGCCGGACCCGGGTGCCGATCCTGGTGCTGTCCGCGCGGCACGCCTCCGACGAGAAGGTGCAGGCGCTGGACGCGGGCGCCGACGACTACGTCACCAAGCCCTTCGGCATGGACGAACTGCTGGCCCGGCTGCGGGCCGCCGTACGCCGCGCGGAACCCGCCGGGGACGAGGGCGACACGCTGGTCGAGACCGACGAGTTCACCGTCGACCTGGCCGCCAAGAAGGTCAACCGGGGCGGCAAGGACGTACGGCTGACGCCCACCGAATGGCATCTGCTGGAGGTGCTGGTGCGGGGCGGCGGCCGTCTGGTGGCGCAGAAGCAGCTGCTGCGGGAGGTGTGGGGGCCGTCGTACGGGACGGAGACCAACTACCTCCGCGTGTACATGGCGCAGCTGCGGCGCAAACTGGAGGCGGATCCGTCACATCCCCGGCACCTCATCACCGAGCCGGGCATGGGGTACCGCTTCGAGAAGTGAAGGTCACGGGCCCGCCCCCGACGGCGTTCGGGAACGGTCGGTTCGGACCGCGGCCGCAGGGGGTACGGAACCGTCAGTGGCCCCCGGTACGCTTCAGATATGAGTGCTGTTCCTCGTTCCGAGAAGCCGGCAGGCCGGTTCCGGCGCATGCTCGACCGGCTCTCCTCGTCCCAGGAGGACCTGGAGTCCGAGGAGCTGCGTGAGGACGCCGAGACCGCCGGCTGTACGCGGATAGGCGACTGTCAGGACCGGCAGATCGTGACGGTTACTGGTACCTTGCGCACGGTCACGCTGCGGCCGCGCGCGGGAGTCCCGGCCCTCGAGGCCGAGCTGTTCGACGGCTCCGCCGCGCTGGACGTGGTGTGGCTCGGCCGGCGCTCCATCCTGGGGATAGAGCCGGGGCGCAAACTGATCGCATCGGGCCGGATCTCCATGAGCCGGGGCCGCCGGGTGCTGTTCAATCCGAAATACGAACTGAGACCCCTCGGACGGGAGTAGCCGGTGACGTCGCTCGACAAGCCGACAACCGAAGACACATCCGCGGACGACGCCCGTGCGGTGACGGAGGCCGCCCTGTTCGAGGCGTTCGGCGGGGTGCGGGGCATGGTCGAGACGGTGCTGCCCGGGCTCCTCTTCGTCAGCATCTACACGGTCAACAAGGACCTGCACATGTCGGCGATCGCGGCGCTCGCCGTGGCGCTGGTGATGGTCGTGGTCCGGCTGGCCCGGAAGGACACCGTCAAGCACGCCTTCAGCGGCGTCTTCGGGGTCGCCTTCGGTGTGGTCTTCGCGATGATGACCGGCAACGCCAAGGACTTCTACCTGCCGGGCATGCTCTACACGCTGGGCCTGGCGCTGGCGTACATCGTCACGGCGATGGCGGGGGTCCCGCTGATCGGCCTGATGCTCGGCCCCGTCTTCAGGGAGAACCTCTCCTGGCGCACGCGCAACCCCGGCCGGAAGAAGGCGTACACCAAGGCCAGCTGGGCCTGGGGACTGATCCTGCTCGGCAAGAGCGCGATCCTCTTCCCCCTGTACTGGTGGGCGGACACGACACAGCTGGGCTGGGTCCTGGTTGCGCTGAAGATTCCGCCGTTCCTGCTCGCCGTGTATCTGACCTGGGTGTTCCTGGCGAAGGCGCCGCCGCCGATCGATGTGTTCGCGGAGATGGAGGCGGAGGAGGAACGCAAGGCTGCCGCCTCCGAGTAGGCGCGCCTTGCTCTCTGGGGGCTGCCGCCCCCCAGGCCCCCGCTTCGGCCCCGAACGGGCTTCGTCCTCAAACGCCGGACGGGCTGAGGCCGGGCGCCCGGAGTTGTGCGGATGCCGCGCGATCCCGTTGCGGTCGGCTCGGTCTTGTCCTCGGGTGCCGGACGGGCTGGGACGGGGCGCCCGGAGGTACGCGGGCGCCCCTTTTTCACAGCTCCTTGCGGACCGACAGCAGGTCCTCCAGTTGTTCCTCGCGGGCCTGGGCGGCCACGAAGAGGAGTTCGTCGCCCGCCTCCAGGGAGTCCTCACGCGTCGGCGTCAGCACCCGCGTGCCGCGGATGATGGTGACCAGCGAGGTGTCCTGCGGCCACTCGACGTCCCCCACCTGGGTGCCGGCCAGCGCCGACTCCTCGGGCAGGGTCAGCTCCACCAGGTTGGCGTCACCGTGGCTGAAGCGCAGCAGCCGGACCAGGTCGCCGACGCTGACCGCCTCCTCCACCAGGGCCGACATCAGACGCGGGGTGGAGACGGCGACGTCCACGCCCCAGGACTCGTTGAACAGCCACTCGTTCTTCGGGTTGTTCACCCGGGCGACGACGCGCGGAACGCCGTACTCGGTCTTGGCGAGCAGCGAGACGACCAGGTTAACCTTGTCGTCGCCGGTCGCGGCGATGACGACGTTGCAGCGCTGGAGCGCCGCCTCGTCCAGGGAGGTGATCTCGCAGGCGTCGGCGAGCAGCCACTCCGCCTGCGGTACGCGCTCCACCGAGATGGCGGTCGGCGCCTTGTCGATCAGCAGGACCTCGTGGCCGTTCTCCAGCAGCTCGCCCGCGATCGAGCGGCCGACCGCGCCGGCTCCGGCAATGGCGACCCTCATCAGTGACCGCCCTCCTCTTCGGGACCCTTGGCGAACGCCGCCTCGACCCGGTCGATCTCATCGGTGCGCATCATCACATGCACCAGGTCACCCTCCTGCAGCACCGTCTGCGAGCTGGGCAGGATCGCCTCGCCGAGCCGGGTCAGGAAGGCCACACGCACGCCCGTCGCGTCCTGCAGCCGGCTGATCCGGTGACCCACCCAGGCCGGGGAGGTGTGCACCTCCGCCAGCTGGACCCCGCCGGTGGGGTCGCGCCACAGCGGCTCGGCGCCCGAGGGGAGCAGCCGGCGCAGCATCTGGTCGGCCGTCCAGCGGACCGTCGCCACCGTAGGGATCCCCAGGCGCTGGTAGACCTCCGCGCGGCGGGGGTCGTAGATGCGGGCGGCGACGTTCTCGATGCCGAACATCTCCCGCGCCACCCGCGCGGCGATGATGTTGGAGTTGTCGCCGCTGGACACGGCGGCGAAGGCGCCCGCCTCCTCGATGCCGGCCTCACGCAGGGTGTCCTGGTCGAAGCCGACCCCGGTGACACGGCGGCCGCCGAACGAGGAGCCCAGCCGGCGGAAGGCGGTGGGGTCCTGGTCGACCACGGCTACCGTGTGGCCCTGTTCCTCCAGGTTCTGGGCCAGGGCGGAACCCACCCTTCCGCAGCCCATGATGACAATGTGCATCGCCTCACACCGCGCTTCCTGCAGGCCCTTCGACCTTCATGACCTTCGTGCTCATGTCTCTCTTTCGGCTCGCCAGGCGGGACATCGCGGCCCGGAGAACCGGCCGCAGGGCAACATCATGCCGGGGGATCGCGGTCCTGACGCCCTCCGGGGCCCGGCCGCCGCGTCAGCGTGCCGACTCCAACGTATCCGCACCGCCGGGGAACGCCCGAGACCCGGGCAAGGAGGAAACCGGCCATGACCGTGGAGATCGACGTCCTCGTCCTGGGCGGTGGCGGGCGCGTACGCGTGCACGGTGCCCTCGAGGCGGGCGGCGGCCATCGGCCCACGGGAACTGCTCGCCGAAGTCGCCGCGCCCGCCACAGCCCGGCACGGTCAGCGGCGCGTGATGCTGCGCACGCTCGCCACGGTGAGGATGCCGAGGCCGATGAGCGCGGCCGCGGCGCCGATCAGTTCTGCGGTCGTGTGCATGAGACCTCCACGTGGCGTGGTGACGGCTGCCGGGCGGCCGGTCGGATGGGCCGGGTGGCTGGTCATATGAGCATGGAACTTCCGCTCATATAGGCATGACACTTCCGCGACCTGCGGAATCGGCGCCCCGGCCCCCGGTGATTTCACCCGGAGAGCAGAGGGCGTATGGATGCCGTATGGATGTGGGTGGCGGGTGGGTCACCCCTTGGCCGACGGCTTACGATCCACTGTTGTGTCCAAACTGACCGACGTGCCCAAACGGATCCTCATCGGGCGCGCACTGCGCAGCGACCGGCTCGGGGAAACGCTTCTGCCGAAGCGCGTCGCACTCCCCGTGTTCGCCTCCGACCCGCTGTCCTCCGTGGCCTACGCCCCCGGAGAGGTGCTGCTGGTCCTGTCCATCGCAGGCCTGTCGGCGTACCACTTCAGCCCCTGGATTGCCGTCGCCGTCGTCGTGCTGATGTTCACGGTCGTCGCCTCCTACCGCCAGAACGTCCGTGAGTACCCGAGCGGCGGCGGCGACTACGAGGTGGCCAACACCAACCTCGGTCCCAAGGCCGGACTGACCGTCGCCAGCGCCCTGCTCGTCGACTACGTCCTCACCGTCGCCGTGTCGATCTCCGCCGGCGTCGAGAACCTGGGTTCGGCCATCCCGTTCGTCGTCGAGAACAAGGTGGCCTGCGCGATCGGCGTGATCGTGCTCCTGACACTGATGAACCTGCGTGGGGTCAGGGAGTCGGGCACACTCTTCGCGATCCCCACGTACGTCTTCGTCGCGGGCGTCGTCACCATGATCGGCTGGGGAGCCTTCCGCGCGGTCGTGCTCGGCGACGAGATGCGGGCACCGACCGCCGACTTCGAGATCAAACCCGAGCACCCCGGCCTCGCCGGCTTCGCCCTGGTCTTCCTGCTGCTGCGCGCCTTCTCCTCCGGCTGCGCCGCGCTCACCGGCGTGGAGGCGATCTCCAACGGCGTACCGGCGTTCCGCAAGCCCAAGTCGCGCAACGCGGCGACCACGCTCGCCATGATGGGCCTGCTCGCCGTCACCATGTTCTGCGGCATCATCGCGCTGGCCTTGGCCACGGACGTCCGCATGGCCGAGAACCCGGCCAACGACCTGATCCACGACGGCGCCCCGCTCGGCCCGGACTACGTCCAGGACCCGGTGATCTCCCAGGTCGCCGAGGCCGTGTTCGGCCACGGCAGCCTGCTGTTCATGATCCTCGCCGCCGCCACCGCGCTGGTGCTGTTCCTCGCCGCGAACACCGCCTACAACGGCTTCCCGCTGCTCGGCTCGATCCTCGCGCAGGACCGCTACCTCCCCCGCCAGCTGCACACGCGAGGCGACCGGCTCGCCTTCTCCAACGGCATCGTGCTGCTCGCGGGCGCCGCCGGACTGCTGGTGTGGATCTACGGCGCCGACTCCACGCGGCTGATCCAGCTCTACATCGTCGGCGTGTTCGTGTCCTTCACGCTCAGCCAGACCGGCATGGTGCGGCACTGGAACCGGCTGCTGGCCACCGAGAAGGACCGGGCCAAACGCCGCCGGATGATCCGCTCCCGGGCCGTCAACACCTTCGGCGCCTTCTTCACCGGTCTCGTCCTCGTCGTCGTGCTCGTCACCAAGTTCACCCACGGCGCCTGGGTCGCGCTGCTCGGCATGTGCATCTTCTACGCGACCATGACGGCGATCCGTAGGCACTACGACCGCGTCGCCGAGGAGATCGCGGCCCCGGAGACCCCGACCGACGACAGCGTGCGGCCGTCCCGGGTGCACTCTGTCGTCCTGATCTCCAAGATCCACCGCCCCACCCTGCGCGCGCTCGCCTACGCCAGGCTCATGCGCTCCGACACCCTCGAGGCGCTCAGCGTCAACGTGGACGCGGCCGAGACCAGGGCACTGCGCGAGGAGTGGGAGCGGCGCGGCATCGACGTACCCCTGAAGGTGCTCGACTCCCCCTACCGCGAGGTCACCCGCCCGGTGATCGAGTACGTCAAGAGCCTGCGCCACGAGTCACCGCGCGACGTGGTGTCCGTGATCATCCCCGAGTACGTGGTCGGCCACTGGTACGAGCACCTGCTGCACAACCAGAGCGCGCTGCGGCTCAAGGGCCGGCTGCTGTTCACGCCGGGCGTGATGGTGACCTCGGTGCCCTACCAGCTGGAATCCTCCGAGGCCGCCAAACAGCGGGCCCGCAGACGGCAGGACTGGGCGGCACCGGGCTCCGTGCGCCGCGGCCCGGCCGAACGGGCGAAGGACTCCTCCACACACACGTAGACTGGTGGGCTGTTGTCCCGGGCCCCCGAGGGGCCGGTCCGCTCTCGATGTTGTGGAGTCACCCCGCCATGCAGGCAGAACCGAGGAAATCACTGGTGGGGGAGGAGTACGAGGTCGAGGTCGGCCCCGTCGCCCACGGCGGCCACTGCATCGCCCGTACGTCCGAGGGCCAGGTCCTCTTCGTCCGGCACGCCCTGCCCGGCGAACGCGTGATCGCGCAGGTCACGGAGGGCGAGGAGGGGGCACGCTTCCTCCGCGCGGACGCGGTGCGGGTGCTGGACGCCTCCAAGGACCGCATCGACGCCCCCTGTCCGTTCGCCGGCCCCGGCCGCTGCGGCGGCTGCGACTGGCAGCACGCCAAACCGGGCGCACAGCGGCGCCTGAAGGGCGAGGTCGTGGCGGAGCAGTTGCAGCGACTGGCCGGGCTGACGCCCGAGGAGGCCGGCTGGGACGGCACCGTGATGCCGGCCGAGGGCGACAAGGTCCCCGCGGGCCAGGTCCCGGCCTGGCGCACGCGCGTGCAGTACGCCGTCACCGCCGACGGCCGCGCGGGACTGCGCCGGCACCGCTCGCACGAGGTGGAGCCGATCGACCACTGCATGATCGCCGCGGAGGGGGTCAGCGAGCTGGGCATCGAGAAGCGGGACTGGACGGGCATGGACTCCGTCGAGGCGATCGCCGCGACGGGCTCCCAGGACCGCCAGGTCGTCCTCACCCCCAAGCCGGGCGCCCGTCTCCCCCTGGTCGAACTCGACCGCCCCGTCTCGGTCCTGCGCGTCGACGAACGCAACGGTCAGATCCACCGCGTCCACGGCCGCCCCTTCGTTCGCGAGCGCGCGGACGGCCGCACCCACCGCGTCGCCGGCGGCGGCTTCTGGCAGGTCCACCCGAAGGCCGCCGACACCCTCGTCACCGCGGTCATGCAGGGCCTGCTGCCCCGCAAGGGCGACATGGCCCTCGACCTCTACTGCGGCGTCGGCCTGTTCGCGGGCGCCCTGGCCGACCGGGTCGGCGAGGCGGGCGCGGTCCTCGGCATCGAGTCCGGCAAGCGCGCGGTCGAGGACGCCCGCCACAACCTCGCGGACTTTCCCCGCGTCCGCATCGAACAGGGCAAGGTCGAGTCGGTCCTGCCCCGCACCGGCATCACGGAGGTCGACCTCGTCGTCCTCGACCCGCCGCGCGCCGGAGCCGGCCGCAGGACGGTGGCCCACCTGTCGTCCCTGGGCGCGCGCAGGATCGCGTACGTCGCCTGCGACCCGGCGGCGCTGGCACGGGACCTGGCGTACTTCCGGGACGGCGGGTACCGGGTGCGGACGCTGCGGGTGTTCGACCTGTTTCCGATGACGCACCACGTGGAGTGCGTGGCGATCCTGGAGCCGGGCAAGAAGGGCGCCTGACCTGCGGTTTCGTAGTTGACCTCACGGGTTCGACGTGTTCTCGTTCCCCGCAACAGGTCGATCCGCCCACACAGCCCCGACCTGCATGTTTCCTCTGGTCGGGGGCGCTGCGGTGCGCGACGGTGCCGTCTTTTCGGGAATCCTGACGCTCGATTGACGCTCGGATCCCGGCGGATCATGGGGCCGTTCGGGGGAGTTACCGGTGCGAGGCAGGGTCGGCCGGATGACCGGATGTCCTCCTTGACGAGTCTGCCTGGACGGATGCTGTACAAGTAGACTTGTACCATCTGCGACGTGGCGGACCTGTCCCGATGTGGGGTCTCTCTGATGAACAAGAACCTGCCGCTCAAGCCTGAAGATGTGGTCGACCGGGACCGGGAGTGGGACCTGCTGGCCGAGTTCGTCACGGATCCGGATCCGGCGATGCGCCTGGGCATCGTGTCGGGGCGCAGGCGGCACGGGAAGTCGTATCTCTTGCAGGCGTTGTGCGAGCGGGTGGGCGGCCTCTATGTCACCGCGGTGCGGGAGGAGGGCCGGCTGCCGGCGATCCGGCGGTTCGGCGACGCGGTCGCGGCCCACGCCGGTCTGCAGCCCGGCACGCTGCGGCTGTCCGACTGGCGCGAGGTCCTGACCAACGCCCTTGATGTAACCGTTCGCTCGGGTGCGCCGCTGCTGGTGATCGACGAACTGCCGTATCTGCTCCAGCACTCGCCGGAGATCCCCGGGCTGCTCCAGCAGCTCTACGACGAGCGCCAGCGCGGAAGCGGCACCGGCGTCCGCCCCGGCCCGCGGCTGATCCTCTGCGGCTCCGCCATGAGCGTCATGCACGAACTGCTCTCGGGCACCAAGCCGTTGCGGGGCCGTGCCGTGATCGACCTCCGGCTGGGTGCCTTCGACTACCGGGCCGCACGCGACTTCTGGCGGATCGACGATCCGCTGACCGCCCTGCAGGTCCACGCCGTCCTGGGCGGAGCCCCCGGCTACCGGCCGGTGGCCGCCCGCCCCCACCCGAAGGACGGCTTCGCCGCCTGGTTGACCCGCACGCTCCTGGACCCCGGCCGGGCCGTCTACTCGCGCACAGAGACCGAGTACCTGCTGCGGGAGGACCCACGCATCACCCAGCACACCCTGTACTACGACATCCTCACCGCGATCGCCCAGGGTGCCTCGACCCCGACGAAGATCGGGGCAGCCCTGGAGCGTCAACGCAACGCGGTCACACACCCGTTGGACGTTCTGGAGTCCACCGGTTACGTCCAGCGCGAGCAAGACATTCTGCGCCCGCGTCACCCGGTCATCACGCTCGCCGACCCCGTCATCCGCTTCAACCAACTGATCACGCTGCCGCAGGCCGCCACCGTCGAGCAGGGCTTCGCGGAACAGGCGTGGCAGGCCGCTACGACGACCTTCAACTCCAAGATCTTGGGACCGCACTTCGAGGATCTCGCCCGTACCTTCACCCGTCGCTACGCCCATACCCTCCTTCCCGGCGGCCTGCCGGGCCCCGTCGGCACCACCGAGGTCGCCGACCCGGCGGCCCGCACGAAGCACGAGGTCGACGTGCTCGCCCTTGCCCTGGGTGAGCGTCCGCAGGCGCCGCGCGCCCGGATCACCCTGATCGGTGAGGCCAAGGCCACCGCCGCCCGCCGCGGCACCGGCGACCTGCAACGCCTCGAGCACATCCGGGGCTTGCTCACCGGCCAGGGCTACGACACCACAGGCGCCACGCTGGCCCTGTTCTCCCTGCACGGTTTCTACCCGGACCTGGTCGAATTGGCGGCCAGACGTGATGATCTCCTCCTGGTCGACCTGCCGGGCCTCTACGGGGGCGGTTGACCTCAGCAGGGATTTTGCCCGTCAAGTCGATGAACGGCGTAGAGAGGAAGAGATCAGACCCTGACAGGACAAGGGCCGCCAGGGCGTTGGGGATCGAGGTGCGGCATCACCGCCACCCCGGGAGGTGCCCATGGGACGCCGTGACGATGCACACGGGGAACGGCTCGACGCACGGTCGGAGGACCCTGACGGAACCGGTGAGGCGACGAAGGAGAGACCGCCACCCACGTCACCGAGGAGCTTCCGCCCCCCTTCCCGCGTCGGGAAAGCCGGCCTTCTTGTGCGGCTCCGGCCGGGACGCCGGTGACCTCGATACGCTGTTACCGGCGCCGACCACCAGGACGCCCCGTCCGCGGGGTTGGCCTTTCAGACGGTTCCTGGCTGCTGCGTGGAGCGCAGCGTTCCGGGGCCTGTTCGCCGACCATGCGGTGCCCGTGGGCGTGGGTGAGGATCGCTGACGCGTGCCCAGGTGTGCAGACCGTGCAGACTGAACGCCTCGGGGGCGGCGGGGATCTCGTCATCGGCCGGGGCGGCGTCCAGGAGTGTCAGGACGGCATACGTCAGGGCGAGTGTGCGGAGGCCGGTGCAGGCAGGTGGCCAGGCGGCTGCGGGGCCGGGTTCCAGGCGGCTGCGGTCCGGGAGGGCCAGCAGCAGCGCTCGTCAACCACATCGGCGCGCTTCACGCCGCGTTTGCGGCTGCCGTGAACGCTACGAAACGGCTCGCGAAGCAGCGGCGACGCGATCATGAACGCGGCATGATGGAGGGGTTCGGCGTGCCTGCATACCGGACACCGCCGTCCGGGCGGTCCTGCCGTGCGGCCCGCGCGACGTTCACCGTCGGCTTGCCGTCCGGGCCGGGAAGGAACCCCACGTCTGCCGTTGAAGATCGGCTGTGAGTCAACGGTTCGCGAAGACAAGGGGACGGGTGGTGGCGGGCTTGTCCGTCTTGCATACGGTGCCGTCGGCGGGGTGGGTGCCATGGACGAGGGCGGCGTCAACTGCCCTATTGACACACGAGTTGATGCCGTAGGAGCCGTGTCCGACTCCTTCACGCGTGAGCAGGACCGCGGAGTCCAGGGTGCGGGTCATGTTCTCGGCCCAGTGGTGGGGGGTGACGGGGTCCAGTCGGCCCGCGACCACCAGTGCCGGCGGCGTACCGGCGCCGGTGAGCGGCTTGAGGACGCGGTCCTTGTTCGGCGCGGACCACCGAGCGCAGTTCAGGGCGGAGTAGGCGGCCCGGGGCCCGATCCGCCTGGCCTCAGTGACGACCTTGGTGGCCGCGGCCTTGTGTGCGGCGATGCCGGCCGGGGTCTGCCAGTCGGCGCAGCGCACCGCGGTGTGGGCTTCGAACATCGCGGTGGGGACAGGGAAGGGGGACACCGTGACGCTGCTCCACAGGGTGTACAGGGGTGCGCCGTTGCCGTCCTGTGCGGCCAGCAGCGCCGAGGTCAGCAAGGGCCAGGTGTTCTGGTCGCCGGCCAGGGCTCGGGTGGCCTCGAGGGCCATGGCGCCGTCGAGTTCGCCGCCCGGGGTGGTGTCCTTGACGGGTGCGGTCTTCAGCGGCTTCGCTTCCAGCGTCTTGATCAGAGTGTCGAACGCCGCCTGCGGGTCTCCCGCGCCGAACGGGCACACCGCGGTCCCTTCGGTGCGGCAGGTCTCGATCCAGGAGTTGAGCGTCCGTTCGCTCGCCACGGCGACGTCGTTGAGGAAGGGGAGGGAGTTGCCGAACCACAGGTTGGTGTCGACGGGCGCGTCGAGCACCATCTGGCGGACGCGGTCTGGGAACAGGGTGGCGTACATCGGGCCGACCACGGTGCCGTAGGACAAGCCGTAATACGTGATCCTGTCCTCGCCGAGCGCGGAGCGGACCTGGTCGACATCGCGGGCCACGTTGTCGGTGGACAGGCTGGCCAGGAACTTCTTGCTGTGGTGTTCGACGCAGCCGTCGGTGAACACGGCGGCATCGGACAGCAGCCGCGGCAGGGGCTTGCCCCCGGGGACGGCCGGGTCGAAGGCGGTGCCGGCGGCGTCGGCTCGCTGCTCGTCGGTCAGACAGCGAACGGCCTGCGATCCGCCGACGCCGCGCGGATCCATCGCGATGATGTCGAATCGGGCGAGCACCGCGTCCGAGAAGACGCCAGGAGTGCCGGCCGCCTTGGGCAGGTTGCGCAGAGTTTCGGTGGCGGGAACACCCGGCCCGCCCGGGTTGAAGATCAGGCTGCCGATGCGGCGGTCGGGATCGGTGGCCCGGTGTCGCATGACCGCGAGCGGGATCTGCGTGCCATCGGGCTCGGTGTATTCCTGCGGCACCTTGATCGTGGCGCATTCGAGGTTCTTTCCGCACGTGCTCCACGTGAGCGGGCCCGGGGACGGGACGGAGGCCGACGTGGCCCCCGCGGACGTGCTGCGCGGCCCCGAGGCGCCGGACGAACACCCGGTCAGGGCCATGAGGGCTGCGGCGAGCGCCGCCCCGTACCGGGCGGCGGGCCTGGGCCTCGACTGGATCATGATGATCTTCCTTTCGTCGTACTCGTGTCGTTTCGTGCGGCCGGGCCGGGCCGTGCCGGTCGTGCGGCAAGCCGGCCGAAGAGGGCTGACGTGGTCGTGCCTTCCTCGCTTCGAGGGGTTAGTGACCCGCCGCGTCGAGCAGAGAGGAGTACCGCAGGCGGAGCGCGCGCTCCATGCTCGCCAGAACGGCCCCGCCCCCCAGTGCGAGGTTCAGCCAGATCGGCAGGTGTACCGGCGATTCGAACGTTCCGACCCGTTGCGTGACGGGAGGAATGTGTGAGAGGGGTTCAGCGAGCTGCAACAGGTTCAGGCCCACACCGATGACGAGCAGCAGCACCGATCCCATGGCGATCGCCCGGCTCAGTCCCGGACGGCGGGCACCGAAGCGCGCCCGCCGTCCCTCCGCCGAGGCCGGGTCGGGCGTGAGCTGACGCGGCTGTCCGTCCCGGGGGCGGTAGTGGCAGCGTTTGATGCCGTAGTTGCTCATTGCCACCTCGATGACGCCCCCGTCGACGGGGAAGACCGCCGGCAGCTTCGACTCGGCCACGTGCCTGCCGTCCAGGAACAGATGCGCCCGGATCTTGCTGTTGTCCAACCGCGCCCAGTGCCGTACGTCGACGGCGTGCAGGCGGGCGTGTCCGCCGGCACCGGGAAGCCGTAGCCAGAACAGGGAGCGCAGGGGGAGCTGCCACCAGCGGAACCGCTGCAGTTCCCTGCCGTCTCCCGGCTTGAGGCGCTTCGACGCCGCCCACTTCTTCCAGGCCATGCTCCGCCCCTCCTGCGCACATCAGCCGCACCGACCGTCACTAGTACGGCGTGTTAGAGAAACGCTAGCACACTGTACTAGTACGGCGTGCTAGTACAGTGGGAGGCTGGGGAGAAGCGAAGGAAAGCGGAGCATGGAAACACGCGAGAAGATCCTCCAGGCCGCTGCGGAGATGATCGCCGAGGACATGGCGGCGAAGCTGAGCGTGCGAGCGGTCGCCGCGCGTGCGGGAGTGAGCACCGGCTCGCTGAGGTTCCACTTCCCCACCCAGCGCGCCCTGCAGGACAGCCTGCTCGCGCGGATCTACGAACACCTCCTGCCCGGCGACCCGATCCGGGACCGGACACTGCCGCCCCGCGAACGGCTGCTGAACTGTCTGCGGCAGGTTCTCGCACCGATCGGCACCAGCGAGGACGCGCGAACCGCATGGGGCACGATGTATCGGGCCTTCATCGAACCCGAGCCGACCGAACGGGTACGCGCCGCGTACCTCGGCCATGAGCGGGAGGCGGAGCGCCGGGTCGAACACTGGCTGACCGTGCTCGCCGAGGAAGGCGCACTGCCCCCGGGAGACCACACCCGCAACGTCAGGTTCCTTCTCACCGTCCTCAATGGACTCTCGGTCGAACGCGCCCTGCCCACCCGCGAATCCGTCCTCATCGCCGAGACCGAGACCCTCAACGCCGCCGTCGACCACGTCCTCTCCACCGGCCCCGCACCACCCGCCGGAGCGACTCGGCCGTGAACCGGCCCAACCACCCCTCCGCGCCACTTCCCCCCGACGGGTAGAGGTGCGAGCGCCGGCCCGCCGCCCGCCGTTGCGTCACGGTTTTCCATGGGGTCACGGCGCGACCGTGCCGACGGCACCGGACGCTGAGGGAGACGCGATCACGGCGTGGAGCCCGGGAGATGGCGGAGCCGGCCGCCACCAGCCTCGGCGGAGAGGAACACGGTCAGGGCGTTGTCGGTCGGCGACAACGTCTGCCGTGACGCCCGTTTGACGCTCTGGGCGCCTCCAAGCTGCAGAGCGAGCCGAGAAGGAGGTTCTGACCTGGCCTTTTCTTCGGCTCGCTCAGGCCAACGTCTTTCCGATGACGCATCATGTGGAGTGCGTCGCGATCCTTGAACCGGCCGCAAAGGGCTCCTGGGCTGCGGTCTTGTCCATGCGCATGAGGTGCGGTGTGGGCGTTCCGGGCGACATCCTGACGCTGAAATGACGCTCGTGACGCTTATTCTGATCAGGCGTCAGGTGCCCAGGATGGCCGTTTGCCGTACCGGCGCGCCCTGGCCACCCGCTACGACAAACGGGCTCGCCACAACGAAGCCCTCGCCAACCTGCCCGAGCACCGCGTCTAGCCGTGTGCCCGGCCGGAGCGAAGGTCGGTCATACGCTCCACGGACTTGTTCATGCTGTAGACAATGTTCGAGATCCGGAGGCTGCCACCGAAGCGGACCGGGACGACGAGTGAGTGACCGTCCTGTTCCGGGCGGGCTTCGACGACGTCGAAGACCCTCTTCCCGTCCCGTGCCACCACAAAGTCCAGGTTCTCCACCCTGATCAGCTCGAATCGTGGAGGGAGGATCTCACCCAGGAAACGCACCCGGAAGGCGTCCCGCCAAGCGACGGCAAGCCTTGCTCGCAGCCGCGCCCGGACTCGCTCCCCGGTCGGCCGGAACTCGCAGCGGAACTCCAGGAGCCGGTTTTCCTTCAGCCAGCTCTCATCGAATACCGGCGCACTCTCGAAGCCGAGTTCGTGGTCGGGCAGCGGCACTCTGACGCCGACCTGGATGTTCAGAAGAGCGCGCCTCTTGCCGGGGGTCAGGAAATCACCGCCGAGATCCAGAGGACCCCGGCCAGGACCAGCAGCAGGAGCAAGGCAGCCACCGACGCCCGGGCCGTCGGAGTCCGCCACCAGGCTTTTGGGTGGGGTCCCGCAGGGGCGGCAGCAACGAGAGGCCGCGGCGGCCCCAGCGCCGGCAGCCTTTCGAAGGGCATGGCCGGATCGCCGACCTGGCCTCCCTCGACCAGGACCGCGAGTCGTCCCGGGAACAGGTCGACCACGTCCTGAGCCTCGGACACCAGGTTGAGCAGATGCGCCTGCCCCCGTTCCTTGCCGGAGAGGAGGGCCGACAGCCGGGTGAGGAAAGCCGCCGCGGACCCAGGGGCCGCTCGTCCGGCGATCCACCGGTCGGCGTTCCCGATGTGTCCGGCGGGGGCCTCGTACCGTAGGGGCTCCAGGGCGGTGATCGCCGTGAGCAGCCGGTCGGTCAGTGCCGCGCGGGCCGCGGTGTGTTCGGCGGGGGCGGCGAGGAGAGGGTCCACCTCCTCGGCCGGGCACAGCCCGTCGAGGAGGCCGGACAGCTCCCCACGGCCCTGTTCGTCCGCCGCGAGGTCGGCCAGCAGGTGGGAGGCCAGGCTCAGGACGACCGCCTCGTTCTCCTCCGCGGTGTCGTACGCGCCCTCCAGAACGAGGGTGTAGTAGATGAGCCTGCCCCCGGAGTCGGTGCGGGCCGACGGGATGCCGCTGAGCAGCACCCGCCAGTGCTCCCGGCCGCCCTCGGCGACAGCGAGCAGACAGGGCCGCTCGGTGGCGATCCAGTCACTGTACGCGTCCCACCACCGCGTGCCGGGTGCGGAATTGATGAATGCGTAGTCGAGTCCGCGTGGTGTGCCGCGAGTACGCAGGTGCATGCGCACGAGGAGGGTCCCTTACCTTCAGCGGGCCGGGTCAGCTCAGGTGGTGCAGGCGGGGGCCGTTCTGCCGCTCGGCCAAGGCCGCCAGCACGTCGAGGAGGGACTTGGTGGTCTCCTGTGCTTCCAGGTAGCGCTCCCGGTGGTTGTCGGCGACGCGCTCGCGCCGGCTGCGCTCCCCGTTGACCTTCAGCCACAGGTCGCGAAAGAAGCCCTCGCGCAGATCGGCGTACTCTCTGGAGTGCCGGGCGGTTGCCTGGCGCTGGGCGGTGGTCTGCTCGCTCTGCATGCGTGCGGTGTCGACCAACTGGCGGCAGAGCAGGCTGATCAGGTCGTCCAGGCCCTTTCTGACGATGGTGCCGGGCGGCCGGACCCGGTACTTGGGTACCAGGATGACCCCGCCCGGGGCGTCGGCGTGTGGCGTCCAGCGAGCCGAGACCAGCTCCACGCACCCGTAGGTGTCGATCGGCAGATAGCGGATCGAGGCATGCGGTGCGGCCTCCCGGATGGTTTCCAGCACCTCGCTGAACTGGTCGACGACCTGGTGCCTCAGCTCCGCGGACTCGTCCTGGAGACTGCCGCTGTCCGGCAGATACGTCTCGCACTTGACCGGACAAAAGATCACCATCGCGGGCTCGCCGGTCCGCTCCCGGCGGTTCTTGGCCCACCGCAGTGCGACCTGTTTGATCTGGAACACCCGCAGCTGGGATGTCAGCAGGGGGGCGTGTTCGGCGCCGGCCTCCATGAGGAGCACCGAGTCGATCGGCACGATCAGCACCGAGCTGTCGGCCAGGAACGCTTCGCACTCGTTCCACTTGTGTTCGTGCTCAAAACTCTCGCCGCCGTTCTCCAGCCAGCCGCCGGGATAGTCGAGGATGTCGAATCTGATGGGCACGTCCCGGCCCCGGGGCTCCAGCAGCAGCCGGAACCACGACGGGTCGCTCGTGCTCGGCATCAGCTTCGGTTGGAACACCCGGGCTTTGAGCGCCCCGCTGACCAGGTTGTCGGTGGTGGCGATCCGGTTGCGGGTGGGCCGGTCGGCAGCGGTCAGCTGCACCGCGGTCTCCCGGTTCAGCAGTCGCTGCCCCTCCGTCAGCAGGCCGGCGATCAAGGTGCTCTTGCCCGCCTGGCTCGGCGCCAGCAGGCCGATCTTGTACTCGAAAACCGGGCCCTGGGCGTCCATCACAGCGCCTCCCCTTCCCGCTCCGTGAGAACGGCGATCTCGTGGACCACCCTGACCACCCGCGCGAAGCGTCTGTTGGCCTCGTCGATACCGCGGAACTCCTCCGGCCACAGGTCGTTGCGATAGCTGCGGACGAAGCGGCGGAACTCCTGCTCCGAGGTGCCGGAGCGGATCAGGGTGTCCTCGAACTGCTCGAGGAGCGCGTGGACCACGGCCGTCGGGATGGCCGCCTCACGCAGCAGCGACTTCTGGATGCGGAACGCCGCCTGCTCGGCGAGGCCGTTGAAGATGCCGTACAGCTCCTTGGCGCCCTCCTCCGTCAGCGGCACCGCCACCTGCTGCATCTCCTCGCCGGTGTCGGGGTGAGTGACCTGGATGTTCAGCGGGGCGAGGTCGGGACGGACCCGGGGGTGGAGGAGGGTGCGGTACTCCAGGCGTACGTCGAGGAGGCTGTGGACCGTTGCGGCCAGGCCCGGGCAGGGTTGCGGGGATTCCTCGAACAGTTCCGCGAGGCGGCTCAGCACGGCCCGGCCGGAGGAAGTCCCGCCGTCGGCGGATTCGGCGAACAGCGCGCCGCACTCGGCCGCCACGGCCGCCGCCGCCCGGTCCCACGCGTCAGTGAGCCGCTCGGTGAAGAAGTCGTCGAGTGCCGCGAATCGGCGGCTGATTTCGACCCGGATCCGGTTGAACTCGTGTCCGGCGAAGTCCGCCGGATGCCCCTCGGTGATCATCCGGGTGAGGGCCAGGTCCTGCCAGGCCTCGGCGCCGCGCCCGAAACCGTCGTCGATCCAATCCAGTACGCCCTGGTAGGCGGACTCGACCGCCTGGACGAAGCCCGGGTCGGCGGGATGGTTCGCCTCCGCCGCGAGCTCCGCGACCAGCACCCGCAGCCGCTTGGCGACCCCGCTGCGCAGTTGCTCGGCCTTGGCGTCGTTGACCTCCTCCGGCACTCCCGCGCGCCGCGCCACCTGCTCCAGCACCCGCCGTACGTCGGTGAGGTGCAGCCCGATCCGGTCCCGCACCGCGGCGGCGCGGCCACGGGTGCCGGAGAGTACCTCGGCGTCCATCACCGGCAGCCCGTCGGCCAGCTTGGTCAGCAGGGGCGTAAGCACCTCACGGCCGACCCGGCCCGGATCGCGTACGTCGGTCTCCAGGACGGTGATGAAGCGGTCGGCCTCCCCGCCGTTGAGGTTGCGCAGCAGATCCCCCCGGAGGTCCTCGGTGAGATGCGGCTTGTCCGGGTCGAGGTTGTGCACGACGTGGGTGAACTCACCGATGCTGCGCACATGGCCGCGTACCCGGTCCAGC
This sequence comes from Streptomyces malachitofuscus, assembly GCF_055571035.1. Classification (NCBI taxonomy): domain Bacteria; kingdom Bacillati; phylum Actinomycetota; class Actinomycetes; order Kitasatosporales; family Streptomycetaceae; genus Streptomyces; species Streptomyces malachitofuscus. Next base: position 158,889 of record NZ_JBVIGA010000007.1, read on the forward strand.
AGGGACATCCCGGAGGCGTCGGTCTCGTCGAAGAACGCGGAGGTGTCGGAGGAGCGCTTGACCACCAGGACCGCGTCGACCTCGTTGCGCAGCCCGTCCACATGGCGTTGCTCGGCGTCGGCGGTGACCTCGCCCAGGCCCGGCAGGTCCACGATGCCGATGCGGGCCACGTGCTCGTGCGGGAAGGGACACTCGATCCGCGCCTCGCGGACGGCGGCGTAGGCGCGCGGAACTCCGTCCGCTCCCGCGGCCTTGATCTCCTCGCTGGTCGGATACGCGACGTAGGGGCGGATCTCCTCCAGCGGTACGGACTTCACCCCGCCGGTCAGCAGGTGCTCGTACGAGGGCAGTGCGCTCTGAAGGTCCCGCAGCCGGGTGAGCAGCAGGCGCTTGCGGGTCTCCTCGTCCGCCTTCGGGTACTTCCGGGCGGCGAACTCCGTCAGGGAACGCGGCGGCGCGGCGAGCCCGACGGCGGTGTGCAGCGGGACGATCACCTCGGCGAGGAAGCTCTCCGGGCTGTGCATCTCCAGCTCGGCCCGGCGCACCGTGGGCGAATGGAAGATCCGGCTGCGTACGGCGGTGACCGGGATGCCGTGACCGGTCGGGATCTGCTGGTCGCCCAGGCCGGAGACCGATTGCAGCAGGGTGCTCTTGCCCATTCGGGCCGCCCCGCTCACTCCGAGGTTGACGGTGGGCCGGGTGAAGCGCGCGGCGATCGTCCGGAAGGAGTCGGCGACCTCGGCCGCACCGGCACGGATGTCGGGCAGCTGAGGGACGGTCAGGGAGGCGGCGAGGTCCGGATCGAGGGTGGTGTGGACGCGGAGGTCGGCGAGGGCGGTGTCCAGCTCGTCCAGCCGCTCGCCCAGCGTCTTCCAGCGGGAGCTCTCACACTCCACCGCCGGAAGCTGACGCAGGCGCGTTTCCAACAGGGCGTCGATCGCCCCGGATATGTCTGACATGTTCCCCCCAGCGTGCAGTGCCGGTTCCCTACCCCTCAGGACCGGTTCGGGAAACCACTCCCGATATGGCAGGTAACGTAGTGGGTGGGCCCTTACGCCGTCCGGGGTTCGGGGAATTCCGCACAGGCGCGTGGGGCCGTGCCCTCAGGTCAGCCGGCATGTGGACGGCTGCCGCCGCGGCAGCGTTTTCGATGGCCGGATCACCGAGAGGGCGCTCCGCCGCGGAAGCGGGTCTTCTCCTGACCGCCGACCGGATCGCCTCCGGCGCCGCGCTCCTCACGCTGCACACCCTCACCACCGCCCGCCCCGTAGACCGACGTGGTGCGTCGCAGGGCGGAGGGTCGCCCCCATGCTGGGCGTGCTTCGGGCGATCCGGCAACGCGGCGAGGTGCCGGTAACTGTCGTCGCGCGCCCTCCGGCGATGTCCCCTCCCCGCGCGGCCGCCGCCGCCTGGCCTCCTCCGCCGCCCGGCCCCGCTCGCCGCGCCGGTTCATGACCGCCGCCCTACGCTCGGGGCATGCAACGCCGCCTGACGCACATGTCTGCCGAGGCCCAGGACGCTCTGCGCACCGCGCTGGAGGAACTCCGCGCGGAGCTGAAGGTCCCCCTGGGCTTCCCCAAGCGCGTCCTCAAAGCGGCCGACAAGGCCGCGGGTGAGGCGCGCTTGCCCGACAAGGACGCCACCCACCTACCGTTCTTCACGATCGATCCGCCGGCCTCGAAGGACCTCGACCAGGCCATGCACCTGGAACGGCGGCCCGGTGGCGGCTACCGCGTGTACTACGCCATCGCGGACGTGGCGACCTTCGTCAGGGCGGGCAGCCCTCTGGACGTCGAGGCGCACGACAGGATCGAGACGCTGTACTTTCCCGACCTCAAGGTGCCTCTGTACCCGCCCGTCGTCTCCGAGGGCGCGGCCAGCCTGCTGCCGGACAAGGACCGCCCCGCCCTGTTGTGGCAGCACGACCTCGACGCCCACGGCAATCTGACCGACTCGTCCGTGAGCCGGGCCATGATCCGAAGTCGGGCCCGGCTCGACTACGCCTACGCCCAGCAGGCCATCCAGAACGGCACGGCGGAGGAGTCCCTCGCCCTGCTGCGGGAGATCGGCGAGCTGCGGGAGGCTGTCGAGATCGCGCGCGGCGGCATCTCGGTGAATCTGCCGGACCAGGAGGTCACCCTCGAGGACGGATCGTTCCGGCTGCGCTACGTGGCGACGCTGCCGGTCGAGGGCTGGAACGAGCAGATCTCCCTCATGACCGGGATGTCCGCGGCCCGGATCATGCTCGACACGGGTACCGGCATCCTGCGGACCCAGAAGGAGCAGGCCGGTCAGAACGTGGTCAAGCGCCTGCACGACATCGCGAAGGCCCTGGGCATCGTCTGGCGGCCCGGCATCTCGTACGCCACGCTGGTCCGCAAGCTCGACCCCCGGAACCAGCAGCACGTTGCCTTCCTCACCGAGGCCACGAGCACGATGCTCAAGGCGGAGTACACCGTCTTCCGCGACGACCAGAAGCCGGCGTACACGCTGCACGCAGCGATCGCGGCCCCGTACACCCATTGCACAGCTCCGCTGCGGCGCCTGGTCGACCGGTACACCGGGGAGCTGTGCGTGATGGCGTGCGCGGACAAGGCCCCGCCGAACTGGGTGCTCGACGCCCTGTCCTGCATCCCGTGCGACACGGCACGGGGGAAGGGCGGCCTGGCGGCCCGGCAGACCGTGGACCTGGCCGAGGCCGCGGTGCTCAAGGACCGTGTGGGCGAGGTGTTCGACGCCACGGTCATCGACACCGACGCGGAGCGGGGCAGGCCGCGCGAGGGCAAAGTGTTCCTGGCCGACCCCGCCGTGCTGGCCAAGGTCGTCTCGACCAACGCCCTGGATCTCCAGCTCGGATCCAGCATCAGGGCCAGGCTCAAGCAGGCGGACCCCGCCGCGGACGGGGACAAGGTCCTCTTCACCGTGCCCTGAGGCCGTCCTCGGAGCCTGGGCGGGCACGCTGCGCTTGACGCGCCTGTCCCCCGTGTGGGATTTGATTGAGGTGGGCGTCCCGACCGCGTCGACCGGGCGGTCGGTTCGCCCGAGAGTCCGGAAGCGGCGCTCCCTCACCCCTTCAGCCGCACCGGCAACTTCCGCACGCTGTTCCCCACGAACGAGGCGTGGCGCGGCAGTTCCGGCTCCGGGACCGCGAGGTCCAGGGCCGGGAAGCGGGTGAAGAGCAGTTCCAGGGCCGTGGTGCTCTCCAGACGGGCCAGGGGTGCGCCCATGCAGTAGTGCGCGCCGTGTCCCAGGGAGAGATGGCGGGACGCGCCGGTGCGGGTGATGTCGAAGCGCGCCGCGTCCGGGCCGTGGGCCCGCGTGTCGCGGCCGGCCGCCGAGTACCCTGCGAGGACCGGGGTGCCCTGGGGGATCACGGTGCCGTCCAGGGTCAGATCGCGGGTCGGGTAGCGGAACGGGAAGTAGCTGACCGGGCTGTCCCAGCGCAGGGTCTCCTCCACCACATCCGCCCAGCTCGCCTCGCCGGAGCGGACCAGGTCGAGCTGGTCCCGGTGGGCGCACAGGGCGCGTACGGCGTTCGTGATCAGGTTCAGCGTCGTCTCGTGCCCCGCGATGATGGTCAGCATCAGCGTGCCGATCAGCTCGTGCGGGCTGAATCGGTCGCCGCTCTCCTCACGGGCCGCGATCAGCGCGCTGGTGAGGTCGTCCCCCGGATCGGCCGCCCGGGCGGCCGCGACCGCGCTCAGCACCTCCACCATCTCCCGGTTGGCCGCCATCGCCTCGGCCGGACCGATGTCCGTGGCCACGATCTGGTTGGAGAGGTCGTGCAGCCGGTCGTGGTGGGCCTCGTCCACGCCCAGCAGTTCGCAGATGACGCCCATCGGCAGCGGCAGGGCGAAGTGGGTGCGCAGATCGACGACGCCGTCCTCGGTGGCGGCCGCCTCGAGGCCGCTCAGCAGGCGGGATGTCAGGTCCACCACGTAGGGGCGGAGTTCCTCGACCCGGCGGGCCGTGAACGCCTTGCTCATCAGCGACCGCAGCCGCCGGTGGTCGGCGCCGTCCGCGGTCGTCATCCCCTGCACCGTGGCGAACGTCTTCAGCGGCCAGCCGTCGGGGATCTCCCCGGCCTGCAGCGCTGTGAAGTGCTGTGCGTTCTTGGCGACGTCGGGGTGCGCGAGGAACTCCTTCAGCGCGTCGTGGCCCAGCACTGCCATCCCCTGCACGTCGCCGGGCAGGACCACCGGGGTGACCGCCCCCTGGGCCAGCAGCCGGGCGTTGGCCGCGTGCGGGCAGCCCCCCGCCGGGTCCAGACGGTGCGGAAGGCCGGCCGCGGGGTTCACCGGTGACGTGTTCAACAGGGCTCCAGGTCTTCGAAGGGGCAGAGACAAGCCGAGGAAGGACGGACTCCGAACGGGTCAGTGCGGCCGTGCGGGAGCGAGGGCCTCGGCCGTCCGAGGGGGCACCGGGCCCCGCGTCGACTGCGGCGGGGTGAAGCGCACGGGCAGCGTGCCCAGTCCCTTGCTCCAAGGCGAGTTGATCCAACGCAACTCGCTTTCCGGGACCGCCAGTTCCAGATCGGGCAGGCGGTGCCGGATCGTGTCGACCGCGGTCCGGGTGATCAGCCGGGCCGGGTCCTGGGCGGGGCAGGTGTGCGGGCCCGCGCCGAACGCCAGGTGGGAGCGGTTGCCGACGACAGGGGTGCCGTCGGCCGGCAGGACCTCCGGGTCCGCGTTGGCTGCTGCCAGGCCGAGGATCAGCATGTCGCCCGCCCGGATGTCCTGCCCGCCGAATCTCATGTCGCGGGTGGCGTAGCGGGCCGGGAAGTTCTGGGTGGGCGGGAAGCGCCACAGGACCAGGTCGAGCGCGTCGTCCACGCTGAGATGGCCCCCGCTCAGCGAGGAGCGCAGCGTGGGGTCGCAGAACAGGATGCGCAGCGCGGTGGCGATCCAGTTCATTGTGGTCTGGTTGCCCGCGACGAACATGACCACCAGGTTGTGCAGCACCTCCTCGTCGGTGAGCCGCGCCGGGTGGTGCAGCAGCGCCGAGACGATGTCGTCGCCCCTCACCCGCCGCTTCTCCTCGATCAGTCCCCGCAGGATGGCGCCCATCCTGCGGCTGGCGTCCCCTGCCCCGCGGGTGGCGGACACGAGGCCCGCCACCGCCTCCACCAGCTCCCGGCCGGTCCGGTCGTCCACCCCGAGCAGTCCGGCGATCACCCGCATCGGCAGCGTGCGCGCGTACGCGGCGACGAGGTCGGCCTCGCCGTACGCCGCGAATCCGGCGATCAGGGCCTCGGCGGTGGCCCGGACGCTGCGGCGCAGCTCGTGCCCGTTGATCCCGGCCAGCGCGTCGGAGACGGCGCCCCGCATCCTGCGGTGCTGCTGCCCGTCGGCGAAGAGCAGCGCGGGGCGCCAGCCGACCATCGGCAGGATCGGCGAGTCGGCCGGCACCCGGCCTTCGCGCAGCAGGCTCCACCGGCGTGGGTCGTGTGAGAAGTCCTGTTCCTCACGGGTGAGTTGCAGCAGTTCGCGGTGGCCCAGGACCAGCCAGGCGTCGATGCCGGGGGCGATGGTCACCGGTGCCACCGGGCCGTACGTGCCGCGCAGTTCCTCGTACAGTGCGGGCATCGTGTTGCCGTCGAGGTCGGGCCCGTAGAGCGCGGCCGCCGTGACGGGGGTCCCGCGCTTGGCGCCGGTCACGGGGCAGCTGACGGCCGGCCCGTCCATGGGGTGCGGCGTGTTCATGAGGACTCCGTGGCGACGTGGATGAGATGACGGACCAGGGCGATCAGTGCCCGGAACGATGAGGCCCGGTCCCGCGCGTCGCAGGTCACCAGCGGGGTGTCGGGCAGCAGATCGAGGGCCGTACGGATGTCGTCGGCGGCGTGTCGGGGGCCGTCCGGGAAGACGTTGACGGCGACCGCGAAGGGCAGGTCCAGGTCCTCCAGATTGCCCAGCGCGTCGAACGAGGCCGCCAGGTCCCGGGCGTCCACCAGTGCGAGCGCGCCGAGCGCCCCCTTGGCCAGGTCCTGCCAGGCCGGCAGGAACCGCTGCTGGCCCGGCGTGCCGAACAGGTACAGGACCAGGTCGCCGTCGATGGTGCGCCGGCCGAAGTCGAGGCCGACCGTGGTGGTCTTCTTGCCGTCGTCCCCGTCCGGGTCGACCCGGACGCCCGCCTGGGTCATCGATGCCTCGGTGGAGAGCGGTTCGATCTCCGACACCGTACCGATCAGTGTCGTCTTGCCCACTCCCAGCGGGCCGACGACCAGGATCTTCGCCGCGCCCGACACGCTCGAGTCGAGGTACTTCCCGCCGGCCGCGGCGGGTGGCGGGCCGGCGTCGGCCAGGGTTTCAGAGGCAGCTTTCGAGACCATGGAGGACCTTTCTGAGCATGGTCACATCGGCGTGTTCGGCCTGCGGGATGGGCGGGCGGGTCACGATCAGCCCCCATCGGAGGAGATCGGAGAGCAGTACCTGCGCGACCGATGGCGGCTGGCCGAGGTGAGCGGCCACCTCCGCGACCGAGATGAGCCCCTCGCAGTGCGTCAGGATGGCGAGGTGCTCCGGCTGAAGGGTGGCGGGGAACGGTGCCTCCGCCGTCATCACCAGGGACTCCCAGGACAGCGGCTCGCCCTCGGACTCCGTGCGGCCGCGTGTGATGACATACGGGCGGATCGCCGAGGCCCTCGGCACCTCAGGCCGCTCCGTCATGACGTCGCGGCGGCCTCGTCCCGGGGCAGGCTGCTCAGGTGTGCGCCGATCTTCGCCACCAGCAACTGCATCTGCTGGGCCACCAGGCCCACGTCGGCGTCCGGCTCGGTGGCGACCCCCAGGTGCGCGCCCACCCCGGCATGGGTGAACAGCACGAACCCCTGGTCGGTCTCCAGCATCAACTGGCGTGTCGCGGTCCCCCGCCCGAACAGCAGCGCGCTGGTGGACCGGCCCGTCATGGTCATCGCCGCGCAGGCCGCCGAGAGCGACTCCGCGTCGGCGACGGTCAGGCCGGCCACCGGACCCGAGAGGTTCTCGGCGGAGGCGTGCCCGAGACGCAACCCGTCCTCGGACACCACCACGGCGTGCCGGACGCCGGGAATCCCGGTGAGTGGGCGGAGCATCCACCCCAGGTCGGGGAGTCGGGTGATGGTTCCGGTCACGGTCGGCCTCCGGCGTTCTCGTGCGGATTGCTGGGCAGGGACTGTCCGCCGTGCGGCGGCGACGCCGGTTCGGTGTCGCCGTCCGCGTCGACGGCCGCCCGGCCGCGCAGCGTCCCGGACATCACACTGGCGATCGAGGCGCGTGCCGCCTCCGGCGTCCAGGGTTCGGCGGGCGCGGTATCGGGCTGGGGGTCGGGCGCCGAGTGCCGTGGGGCGGTTGCGGCCCGGTGGGCACCGCGCCGGCTGCGCCGCCGGGGCAGGCCTGCCGTCGTCGGGGCGGGTGCGCCGGCCGGCTGGGCGGCGTCCTCGCCCACGCCCGGCACGACAGGCCTGACGTGCTCGGCCGGTTCGAACGCCGGGCGGCGGTGTGCGGCGGTCCTCGGCAGCGGGTCGGTCAGGAGCTGGAAGGGTACGAACATCACCACCCGGGTGCCGCCGTACGCCGAGGACCCGCTCAGTTCCACGTTGAAGCCCAACTCCCGGCTCCAGCGCCCGACACAGGCCAGGCCGAGCCGGGGCACCGCACCCAGGCGGGTCAGATCCAGATCGTCGCGAAGCTGGCCGAGGGCCTGGTGCAGGACGTCCGGCGGCATCCCGAGCCCGGCGTCGTCGATCTCGATGACCGCACCGGCGCCCACCTCGCGCACGCTGACGACGACGGGGGAACTGGACGGTGAGAACACCGTGGCGTTCTCCAGCAGTTCGGCAACGGAGTGCATCAGCCCTTCCACCGCCGGGGGCACCGCGTACAGGGTCTGTCCGCCGTGCACCTCGATCCGCGCGAACTCCACGATCCGGGACTGGGCGCCGCGTACGCAGTCGTAGAGCGAGACCGGCTGGGTCTCCCGACGGGCGGGCCAGATTCCGCACATCACCAGGAGTGTCTGCGCCTTGCGGGTCATCTGTGAGGCGGCGTGGTCGGCCTTCATCACGCCCGCCATCAGGCGAGGGTCTTCGATGGAGCGCTCGACCTCGTCCAGGACCTGCTGCTGCACGGTCGCCATCACGTGCATGGTGCGCGCCACGGATTCGAAGGCGGCCTGCACCGAGTCGCGCAGGGCCCGCTCGCGGTGCACGGCGGCGTCCGAGCCGAGCGCCACGACGACCGAGTCCAGCGCCTGGGCGAACTCCTCGCCGGTCTCCTCCGGCGACGCCACCGGCCCCGGCACACCGTCCAGTCGCTGTCCGGTGCGCAGCCGCTCGGTGATGGCCGGGACGCGCACCGCGGCCAGATGCGCCACCTCGGTGCCCCGGGCGGTGGCCACCGCGGCCTCCCGGGCACCGTGTGCGCGTTCGGCGGACAGCCGCCGGGCGAGGATCACTACGAGGGCCATCAGCAGGACGACGGCCGCGGCACAGCTTCCCGCGAGGGCCCGGTGCAGCTCGGCGTCCGCGATGACGGCGGCCCACCCCACACCGGCGGCGGCCGACAGGGTGACGGCCCATCCGGCGACGACGACGCTCGCACCGCGGTCGCGTTGCGGCTTCCCTAACGGCCGGCTCAGCACAGCGGTCCCGAATTGACGACCCTGCGGACACCGGTGCCAGCCACGAGAAGCGAAACCCTTCACGACACAACGAACCCCCTTTTGGGGGTCGGGAGCATGCAAAGCGTAGGCCAACCGGTCGAAATTATTGAGGCACCGATCTGTTTCAGTCACACCAAGAGACTGGGATGGCGCATTGACGCCCATGCGTCGCATTCGGGGGTGGCAGCGCTCGTCCTCCGCACCCACCGTTCCTTCATGTCGAAAGTTTCGATTACCGCGCCCCTCCTTGCGTTGTGCTGCACTCGTATGTCCATTCGTCCGCGGTGGCGTCTCGTGTGGAGAGCGCATTCAGCTGCGATGATGCTCTCTCCGAGGTCCGTACGGGTGGCGTTCATGTTTCCGAAAGGTCGTCGAAACTGTTGACAGGCTCATGGCGTCTACGAAGACTGATGGCCGCCGAACGACAGTTGCGGCACGACGACGGGTGACCCCCGCCGTGTTCCATGCAAGGCCGCGGGCAGCAGCAGCAGCCCGCCCCCCACCAGCCTTCATCGGGAGGACGCATGCACAAGGACGGCACGCAGCAGAACCAGCTTCAGCAGAACCCCGCTCCCTTCGGCGGCCTGAGCCGACGGGGCTTCCTCGGCGGCGCCGGCACGGCCGCGCTCGCCACCGCGTCCGGACTGCTGCTGCCCGGCACCGCCCACGCCGCCACCACCATCACCACCAACCAGACCGGCTACGACGGCATGTACTACTCGTTCTGGACCGACGGCGGCGGCTCCGTCTCCATGACACTCAACGGCGGCGGCAGCTACAGCACCAGGTGGACCAACTGCGGCAACTTCGTCGCCGGCAAGGGATGGGGCAACGGCGGGCGCAGGACGGTCCGTTACACCGGCTGGTTCAACCCGTCGGGCAACGGCTACGGCTGCCTCTACGGCTGGACGTCGAACCCGCTCGTGGAGTACTACATCGTCGACAACTGGGGCAGCTACCGGCCCACCGGCGAGCACCGGGGCACCGTGTACAGCGACGGCGGCACGTACGACATCTACAAGACGACGCGGTACAACGCCCCCTCCGTCGAGGGCACCCGCACCTTCGACCAGTACTGGAGCGTCCGGCAGTCGAAGGTGACCAGCGGCTCCGGCACGATCACCACCGGCAACCACTTCGACGCCTGGGCGCGCGCGGGCATGAACCTGGGCCAGTTCAGGTACTACATGATCATGGCCACCGAGGGCTACCAGAGCAGCGGAAGCTCCACCATCACGGTCAGCGGCTGACCGCCGCCCGGCGGACAGCCGGCTGCGGGACCCGTCCACGGGACGGGTCCCGCAGCAGTGGCCGTCGCGCCCGCCGTGAGTCTCCGCCGCACGCACCCGCGACGCTGACGGGTTTCAAACAAGTGTCCGTCAGGGTCGAGGCATGATCACGCCGAACCCCCGGGCCGCCGCCCTCCTGATCGCCGCTCTCCTGATCGCCGGATGCGGAACGGAGGAGGGCCGGCCCGCCGCCCGGACCCAGCAGCAGAAGTCGCCCGCACCCGACATCACCATCGACGTGGCCCCGCAGCAACTGCCCGGACTCGGTTCCAGGACCTGGGCGAAGGTGCCGTCCGACACCCGCCAGGCCCTGGTCGTGACCGGACGCGACAAGGACTCCTCCCGCTCCGCCGCCGTCCTGTACGAACGCACCGACGCGGGCTGGGAGGCCGTCGGCGGGAGCCGGCCCGCGCACAACGCGCTGCGCGGCTGGACCGACCATCACGTGGCCGGGGATCTGCACTCGCCCATCGGTGTCTTCTCCCTCACCGACGCCGGCGGCCGGCTTCCCGACCCCGGCACCCGGCTGCCGTACGACCACGGCCCCGCCTTCACCATCAGCGGCACCGGCTTCGAGGGCGAACCCCTGGCGGGCTCCTTCGACTACGTCGTCGCCGTCAACTACAACCGCAAACCCGGGACGTCACCGCTGGACTGGACCCGACCCATGGGCGAGAACCGGGGCGGCGGCATCTGGATCCACGTCGACCACAAGGGGCCCACCCAGGGCTGTGTGAGCCTGGCGAAGGAGCACATGAGAGAGCTGCTGCGGGCGCTCGACCCGGGCCTCAACCCCGTCGTCGTCATGGGCGACCGGGCCTCCCTCGCCCGCTGACGCCTAGGATCCGCCGGGTGTGCGCACACGTACTGGTAGCCGAGGACGACGAGATGCAGGCCGAACTGATACGGCGCTCCCTGCTGGCGGAGGGCCACACCGCCACCGTCGTTCATGACGGCCCCGCCGCGCTGGACGCCGCGCGGCGGCTGAGCCCCGACCTGGTCGTCCTGGACCTGATGCTCCCCGTGATCGACGGCTTCGGGGTCTGCCGGGTGCTGCGCCGGAACGGCGACGTCCCGGTCCTGATGCTCACCGCCCGCTCCGCCGAGGACGACGTCCTGCTCGGCCTGGAACTGGGCGCCGACGACTACATGACCAAGCCGTACAGCCCCCGTGAGCTGATGGCCCGGATCCGCACCGTGCTGCGGCGCAGCGGGCGCGGGGCGGAACGACGGGAGGACCCCGTCGTGCGGGCCGCGGGACTCGCCGTCGATCCCGCGCGGCACGAAGTGCGCTGCGACGGGGAGCCCGTGGAGTGCACACCCGCCGAGTTCCAGATCCTGCTCGCCATGACCGCGGAGCCCGAGCGGGTGTTCTCCCGGCGCCAGCTGCTGGAGTGCACCCGGGGCACGGACCGGGCGTCCACCGAGCGGGCCGTGGACGTGCACATCATGAACCTGCGCCGGAAGATCGAGGCCGATCCGCGGCGGCCGGTCCGGCTGCTGACGGTGTTCGGGGTCGGCTACAAGCTGAGCGGCGGGCGCGGATGAGGTCCGGCATACCGCTGCGCAAGCGGCTCCTGGTCCGGCTGCTCATCACCCCGGTGCTCATCGCGGTGTGCTCGGTGGCGGCCACGGCCTGGCTGGCGGTGGAGACCACCACCCGCGCCCTGCGCGAGGAACAGGGGCAGGTCCTCGCCGACGACATGGACGTCCTCAACGAACTGAGCGGCTACGCGGCCACCCACCCCGACTGGAAGGGCGTTGACGGCCTCCTGCGCGAGCTGTCCGGCCGGATCGGCCGACGCATCGCCCTGACCGGCCCCGGCCGCAAGGTGATCGCCGACTCGGCGGCGCCCGGCACTCCGCTGCCGCCGCGCCCCGCCGCGACCGTCGACCCGCTGACCGTCGACACCTATACCGACCGCGGCGCCCAGCGCGACGGCATCGACCCGCGGGCCGTCGGCCCCTACCGGCTGCCCGCCGCCGAACGCGAACGTCTCGACCTGCTCGCGGAGAAGCGGCGGCTGTGCTTCGAGCGCAACGGTGCCGAAGCGACCGTGGAGCGCACCCCGAGCGGCCGCCCGATCCTCACCGACGACGACGGCAGCGCCCTCGACCATGTGCCCGAGAAGTGCGCCGACGGACTGCTCAACACCCCCACGGCCACCGAGAAGAAGGCGCTCGCCGAGCTGACCGAGCGGGCGGTGACCTGTCTGGACGGCCGTGGACTGGACGTTCCCCAGCCGTTGTTCCCCCTCGTGGACGACCGCCGGCGGTACCTGGAGACCCGCTACCCGATGGGCAAGTTCGCCGCGGAACCACACACGCGACGGCAGGCGCGGGACTGTGCCGACCGGGCCCTGCGCGCCCAGCTCGACCCCCATGTCGCCCCGGCCGCCGGCCTGTACCTCGGTGTCGGGGACCGGCCCGCGGTGCGCTTCGACCTGTCACCGGCCAACTGGACCAAGGTGGCCGTCGCCACCGGTCTGGTGCTCGCCGTCACGGTGGCGGTGACGGCGGCCGTCGCCGCCCGGCTGGTCCGGCCGCTGCGCGCGCTGACCGAGGCCGCCCAGCAGCCGCCGGACCGGCATGTCCGGGTGCCCGTCACCACCCGCGACGAGACCGGCATCCTCGCCGCCGCCTTCAACGAGCTCACCGAGCGCCGCGCCCGCCTCGAGGCCCAGCGCAAGGCGATGGTGAGCGACATCGCGCACGAACTGCGCAGCCCGCTGACCAACATCCGCGGCTGGCTGGAGGTCACCCGCGACGGGCTGGTGGCACCCGAGCCGGCCCTGCTCGCCTCCCTGCACGAGGAGGCGGTCGTCCTCCAGCGTGTCATCGACGATCTCCAGGACCTCGCCGACGCCGACGCCGGCACCCTGCGCCTGCACCGGGAACCGGTCCGCGCCGACGAACTGCTCGACCAGGTCGCCGCCGCCCACCGCGTCGCCGCCGACGCTGCCGGTGTCACCCTGCGCACCGACACCGACGGCACACCGTGGCTGGACGCCGACCCGGTCCGGATGCGGCAGGCGCTCGGCAACCTGGTCTCCAACGCCCTGCGCCACACGCCGCCGGGCGGCACGGTCACCCTGGCGGGGCGCCGCGACGGGAACGAGGTGGTGCTGGACGTCACCGACACCGGCACCGGTATCGCCCCCGACGAACTGCCCCACGTCTTCGACCGGTTCTGGCGGTCGGAGAAGTCCCGCAGCCGCCGCACCGGCGGCAGCGGCCTCGGCCTGCCCATCGTCCGTCACCTGCTCACCGCGCACGGAGGTACGGCCGAGGCGAGCAGCGAGCCGGGCACCGGCTCGGTGTTCACGCTCCGGCTGCCGGCGGGCGAGGCACCGACCTGTTGACCGGACCACCGAGCGACACGACGGCAGGCCGATCCCGCCGGCCGCTGACCGCGTCGCGGGTGGGACCACCGGAGGTGGTGGTGGTCGACAGGCCCGGCCCGCGGCCCGGAACGGCGCTCGTCGACCACATCACTCCGTTGCGGTCAGGCACTCCGCGAGCAGGCCGACGACGTCGTGCCAGGCTCGCTGTGCGTGCCGCGGGTGGTGGCCGGTGCCGGGGACCGTGGGGTGGTCGACCGGCGGGTGGTGGAAGGCGTGCAGGGCGCCGCCGTAGACCACGAGGCGCCAGTCGACGCCCGCCGCCTGCATTTCGGTGGTGAACGCATCTCGTTGCGCCGGCGGCATGATCGGGTCTTCCGATCCGACCCCGGCCCACACCGGGCAGCGGATGCGCGCCGCCTCGCCCGGCCGGCCCGTGGTGGTCGCGTTGATGGTCCCGATCGCGCGCAGGTCGACGCCGTCGCGCCCGAGTTCCAGCGCGATGGCGCCACCGGTGCCGTAGCCGACGGCGGCGATCCGGTCGGGGTCGGTGCGCGGCTCGGCGCGCAACACGTCGAGCGCCGCATGACCGATGCCCCGCATCCGGTCGGGGTCCTCGAGCAGCGGCAGGCAACGGGCCAGCATCTCAGCGGGGTTGGCCAGGTAGCGCCCGCCGTGGAGGTCGAAGGCCAGCGCCACGTATCCCAGTTCGGCGAGGGCGTCGGCCCGGCGGCGCTCGACGTCGCTGAGCCCCATGCCCTCCGGCCCGAGCAGCACTGCGGGCCGGCGACCGGCTCCGGCCGGGAGTGCGAGGTGCCCGGTCATCGTCAGACCGTCGGCCGGGTACTCGACCGTACGCGTGGTGATCTTCGTCATGCGACCGGAATGTAGTGATCGTCGAGTCCGGTCGGGCGGTTGTTCTGCCACCGGCAGAACAGCGCGGGTGTTCTGGAGGCCACAGGACGGCTGACGGGCGAAGGGCCGCCGCCACCAGGGCGGCGGCCCTTCGGCCGGACCGTCAGGCGCGGGTCCAGCGCTGGTTGCTGCCGTTCGAGCAGGAGTAGAGCTGGATCTGGGTGCCGTTGCCGGTGCCGGCCCCGACGGCGTCGAGGCAGAGGCCGGACTGGACGCCGACGATGGAGCCGTCGGAGTTGAGGCGCCACTTCTGGTTGTCGCCGCCCCAGCAGCTGTAGATCTGGACCGTGGCGCCGTTGCCGGTGCCGGCGGCGTCCAGGCACTTGTCGCCGTAGACCCTGAGCTCACCGGCGTCGGTGTGCGTCCACTGCTGGTTGGTGCCGCCGTGGCAGTCCCACAGCTGCAGCTGGGTGCCGTCGCTGGTGGAGGCGTTGGGCACGTCCAGGCAGCGGCCGGAGGCGACGCCCTTGATCGTGTCGCCGTCCGCGGGCGGATCAGTGGGGTCGCCGCCGTCGCCGCCGCCGGCGGCGTTGAGCGCGTTGAGAACGGCGTTGTACGCGGCCTTCTTGCTGCCGTCGTTGTTGAACAGCAGCGGCGTGTCGCCCGAGCGCCAGGAGTCCATGTCGCGCACACCCCAGACGGTGACGCCGAGGCAGCGCTCGACGGCCAGGCAGTCGTTGACCACGTTGGCGTAGGTCGTGGGAGAGGCGCCCTGGATGTCCAGTTCGGTGACGGCCACGTCGACGCCGAGGGCGGCGAAGTTCTGCAGGGTGGTGCGGAAGTTGCTGTTGTAGGGGCTGCCGCTGTTGAAGTGCGACTGGAAGCCGACGCAGTCGATCGGCACGCCGCGCGCCTTGAAGTCGCGGACCATGTTGTACATGGCCTGGGTCTTGGCCCAGTTCCAGTTCTCGACGTTGTAGTCGTTGTAGCAGAGCTTGGCGGACGGGTCGGCGGCGCGCGCGGTGCGGAAGGCGACCTCGATCCAGTCGTTGCCGGTGCGCTGCAGGTTGGAGTCGCGCCTGGCTCCCGAACTGCCGTCGGCGAAGGCCTCGTTCACGACGTCCCACTGGGCGATCTTGCCCTTGTAGTGGGCCATCACGCCGTTGATGTGGTCGATCATCGCCTGGCGCAGCTGGCTGCCGCTGAGGCTCTGCATCCAGCCGGGCTGCTGGGAGTGCCAGGCCAGGGTGTGACCGCGCACCTCCTTGCCGTTCTGCACCGCCCAGTTGTAGACGCGGTCGGCCGCGCTGAAGTTGAACTGGCCCCGCTGCGGTTCGGTGGCGTCGATCTTCATCTCGTTCTCGGCGGTCACCGAGTTGAACTCACGGTTCGCGATCGACGTGTAGGTCGAGTCGCCCAGTCTGCCCGAGGCGATGGCGACGCCGAAGTAGCGGCCGCTCTGGGCCGCCGCCGCGCCGAGCGTGCTCTCGGCGGCCTGTGCGGAGGGCGGCGCGGCCAGCGCGCCGACCGCACCGAGGACGCCGACGGTCAGCGCCGCCAGCAGGCCGCGGACCCTGCGGCGGTCAGCGGGTCTGGGGAGGGCGTACGAGCCCATGACTGTGCCTCCAAGCGTTGTTCGGCATTTCGATCTGTGGCCGGTTTCTCAGACAGGGATGATCGAGGCGTTGATGACGCATCGTCAATAGCCGTGGCAGGAAAAGTTTCTGGCTTGGGTTCGAAACTTTCGCAAGCCCGATGGCGGTGCTGGTGGGGGGTTCATGGCTCGGTCGTCGACTGTCTGCACGGGAAGCGAAGTGTCCGGTCTCCGCTGATGGCTGATTAATGTTTCGAGGTTGGGGGCGATACGTGCGAGGGGGGTTGACGCCGTTCGCCCGCTCCCTATCATTCAGGCTGCTCGATACGTCGACAGACGTTCGACATTCCGAACTTGAGGGGAGCCGTGTCGCATGGATATGTCATGGACCCGCCAATCTCGTGCAGTCATGCGCAGAGGAAGAGTCAGCCGTGCGCACCCGTGGGCGGTGGTCGCCGCCGCGGTAGCGGTCCTGGCCGCCCTGGCGGCGATGCTCGTCGCCACCCCGGCCCGTGCGGCCGACAGCGGCGCCTTGCGTGGTGTCGGCTCGGGCCGGTGTCTCGATGTCACGGGCGCCGCCCAGACCGACGGCACCTCTCTGCAGATCTACGACTGCTGGAACGGGACCAACCAGCAGTGGACGTTGACGGACGACGGCCGGCTCACCGTGTACGGCGACAAGTGCCTGGACGTTCCGGGCCATGCCACCACGCCCGGCACCCGGGTGCAGATCTGGAGCTGTTCCGGCGGTGCGAACCAGCAGTGGCGGGTGAACTCCGACGGCACGGTCGTGGGCGTGGAGTCCGGGCTGTGTCTGGAGGTCGCCGGCGCCGCCACCGCCAACGGCGCGGCCGTGCAGCTGTGGACGTGCAACGGCGGCAGCAACCAGAAGTGGACCGGCCTGACCGGGACGCCGCCGACGGACGGCTCGTGCTC
Source organism: Streptomyces malachitofuscus (assembly GCF_055571035.1). Classification (NCBI taxonomy): domain Bacteria; kingdom Bacillati; phylum Actinomycetota; class Actinomycetes; order Kitasatosporales; family Streptomycetaceae; genus Streptomyces; species Streptomyces malachitofuscus. Next base: position 175,544 of record NZ_JBVIGA010000007.1, read on the forward strand.
CCTTCCGTCGACGTACCGCTGGTCCTCGACCGGCGTGCTGGCGCAGCCGGCGAACGGGTGGGCCGCGCTGAAGGACTTCACCGCCGTCAAGCACAACGGCCAGTACCTGGTCTACGCGTCCAACTACACGGGTTCGGCGTACAGCTCGATGATGTTCAGTCCCTTCACCAACTGGTCGGGCATGGCGTCGGCCCGCCAGACCGGGATGAACCAGGCCGCGGTGGCGCCCACCCTGTTCTACTTCGCGCCCAAGAACATCTGGGTGCTGGCGTACCAGTGGGGTTCCTGGCCGTTCATCTACCGCACGTCGAGCGACCCCACCAACCCCAACGGCTGGTCCGCGCCGCAGCCGCTGTTCACCGGCAGCATCTCCGGCTCCGACACCGGCCCGATCGACCAGACCCTGATCGCCGACGACCGGAACATCTACCTGTTCTTCGCCGGTGACAACGGCAAGATCTACCGGGCGAGCATGCCGATCGGGAACTTCCCGGGCAACTTCGGCTCGTCGTACACGACGATCATGAGCGACACGAAGGCCAACCTGTTCGAGGGCGTACAGGTCTACAAGGTCAAGGGGCAGAACCAGTACCTCATGATCGTCGAGGCGATGGGCGCGAACGGGCGCTACTTCCGCTCCTTCACCGCCTCCAGCCTGAGCGGCTCGTGGACCCCGCAGGCCGCCACCGAGAGCAACCCCTTCGCGGGCAAGGCCAACAGCGGCGCCACCTGGACCAACGACATCAGCCACGGTGACCTGGTCCGCGACAACCCCGACCAGACCATGACCGTCGACCCCTGCAACCTGCAGCTCCTCTACCAGGGCAAGGACCCGAACGCGGGCGGCGAGTACAACCGACTGCCGTGGCGGCCGGGCGTCCTCACCCTGCGACGCTGACCTTCCGGCGGGCCGACCGGCACCACCGCCGCGAGGAACCCCGGCCGTGCGGCGGCCGGGGTTCCCCGGGTGTCAGTTGGCGTCCACCAGGTGGTGCGGCGGGACGGTCACCGTACGGGCGCCCTTCTCACCGCCCAGAACGACCTTCCGCAGCGCGCTGTTGTTGCCGTGGTCGGTCTCCTTGAGCCGGTTCTCCGGGTTGGCGAGGACCTGGATGTAGTACGTGCCGTTCGGCAGGTCCGTGATGTCGAAGGACTGGCCGGGCAGGTCCTGGGTGTAGGTGTCACCGGAGCCGACGTCGAGCACCTCGCGCACGGAGATGGAGTTCTGCTCGCCGCACGCGGTGGACAGGTCGGTGTTGTCCGGGTGCCAGTCGGCGTTCTTGACCGTGTAGTCGACGGCGTCGGTGTTGGCCAGGCAGAACGCCTCCTTGCCGCTGCGCACCGTCTCCTTCTTGTCGGCCGTCAGCAGCCGGTAACTGGCGAAGTCCAGGAAGTGCCAGTGCTCGTGGCCGGGACGCGGGTCCCACTCCATGCCGCCGGTCGGGGTGTAGCCGACCTGCTTGCCGTCGGCGTCGTAGAAGTACTGGTAGGCGTCCATCACTTCCTTGCCGGGGGAGCGGAAGCCGTCCACGACGAGCTTGGCCGGGCCCGCGTTCCACACATTGGCGCTGAAGGCGAGGTAGTCCTTGCCGGGATCCTCCTCGTACCCGTCGCTGACGGTGATGCCGTAGGCGGGCAGCGAACGCAGGTCGGGCTTCGGAACGTCGGGGACGGACGCCTTGCCGGTGGGCCGCTGGGCGTTGGGCGGGGCGGCCGGCGCCTGCCGCGAACCGTCGGTCTGGCCGGGGCCGTCACCGACCTCGGCGGCGGTGGCGGCCAGCCGTCCGAGGGACTTCCTCTTCAGCGCCCACGGCAGGGCGGGCGGAGCCGCCGGGTAGGGCCCGTGGCCGGCGTTGAACGAGGGGCCGGCGCCGCTCGTCTCGGCGCCGGGGGCCGGCGGGGTGCCCGCGGGGGCCCCGTGCTGCGCGTGCACGCCGGGGTCCGCGTGGCCGCCGTGCTCGGAGTGGGCGGAGTGCCCCGAGGCGGTGGTCTTCGCCGAGCTGCGGGCGGAGCCCGAGCCGTCGTCCTCCCAACTGCGCTCGCGTACGACCACCTTGACGGTCTGCGGCTTGTCGGCGATGCCGAAGAGGTCGCGGTACTTCTCGGTCACGTTGATCTCGGCGGTGTAGGTGCCGGGGGCCAGCTCGACCGGACGGGAGTAGTACGCGGAGTAGGTGTTGGACGCCCAGCCGTTCTCGACGCCCCACACCGAACCGAGCGTGAAGGGGTTGGTCGGGCAGCTCTGCGGATACTTCGAGTTGGCGGGAGCGTCCGGCCGGACCCGCCCGGAGGCGTTGTTGGGGCAGAAGGCCTCGGTCCTCTCCAGCACCTTCGAGCCGGCCGCGTCCTTGAGGGTGATCCGCGTGAAGTCCGGCAGTCCGGTGAAGTCCTTCACGAGCCCGGCGGGAAGCGTCCTGGTCCGGGTCTTCTTCCCGTCCTGGAGGATCTGCTTGATGACGACCGGGTGCTTGTAGGACTTACGGTTCACCTTGAACTCGAAGGCGCCGTTCTCGGAGGTGAGGTACGTCCCGAGGTCGAGGTAGACCCCCGGATCCTCCTTCCACGAGTCGAGCGTCACCGAGGTGGAGGCGGCGATCAGGCTGAGCTTCGGCGCCGTCTCCTCGCTCTTCGCGTCGGGCGCGGCGGCGACGACGCCCGCGGTCACGGCGATGGCCGCGGCGGCTGCGACGGAGGGGCGGGTCAGGCGGCTGCTGGGGCGGCCCTGCAGGAATCTGGTCATCGGTCCTCGTGTTTCCGGCTGTGGCGTGCGTGGGGAACCTGAGCGAGTGGTGCGGCCCCAACTCATGTGTGGAGCCGCTGTGTTCGGACGGTGAGAGGGGCCGGACACCCTCCGGGTTGACTCCACTCGCCCGGAGGGCGCTCAGTTGTCCGAAAAGCGCCCACCGGTAGCCGGACTTGCTCTCACGTCCCCGGGAGCCCGGGGACCAGGCTCCCGGGCCGTCGCGAAGCCGGCCCGAAGGGCGGGACGACGGCCGGCTGCACCGGTACGTCGGCGAACTCGCCCTGCGCATACAGACGTTCGACGTACGCTCCGTCCCCGGGCGGCAGCCGGCCGCCCACCACGCCCAGGAGGGCCTCCGGACAGCCCCGGCGCCTCATCGGCCCGCCCTACTGCTCCCCGGCGGCGCCGCGGGAGCCGGCCGAGGCCATGCCGAGCCAGGTGTGGGGATTGCCCTCCCAGCACCAGCCGAGCTTGGGGGCGCGCCGGCTGATCCAGATCGCCGGGACACGGCGGTCGCCGGAGCGTGATCCGCCGAGGGAGAAGCACTTGTTCTTGACCAGGACCTCGGGGAAGTGGGTGATCAGCGCGATGCCCTCCTCGATGGTGAGCGGGGTGCGTCCCCTGGCGGCGACGGTGTCCAGGGCGTCGTTGGGTACGGCACCGCAGAACTCCTCTCCGCGCTCGACGTCGAAGAGCAGATAGGCGCGCCGGTCGGGCAGGCCGGTCTCCTTGACGGCGACGAACCGTTCGAGGGCGCCGGGCTCGAAGGAGCGGTCGACGAAGCCGGGTTCGGTTCTTCCGTGGAGGGCGGTGCGCACCATCGTCTGCTCGATCGGGGCGACGTCCCGGGTGACCACGAGCAGGAAGGGGATGCGGCCGGTCTCCGGTGACCAGGCACGGTGTCCGATGCCGAGGGCGAGGTCGCGCAGGGGTGCGACCAGGGCGGTGAACCCTTCCGGGGTCAGACGGGCCGTCGCCGGCCAGTCCCGTTCGACAAGGGTGCGGACCTGCCGGTCGAACTCGGCGCCGGGGTCGATGGCCGTGTGTGTCATGGAGTCCTCTCGGGTGGTCATGCCGGGGTGACGCGGGCCAGCGCGCCGGTTTCCAGGGCCGTCCACACCGCTTTGTCGGGGCCGAGGGTGATGCCGTGCGGCTCCGAGCCCGGTGTGGGGAGGTCGTGCACCTCGATGGCGCCCTCGGTGGTGATCGAGCCGACGCGGTTGCCGCCCCATTCGGTGAACCACAGGACGCCGTCGGTGCCCGGGGTGATGGCGTGCGGTCGGCCGGAGGGGTCGGGGAGGGGGAACTCCCTGACCTCGCCCCCGGTGGTGATGCGGCCGATGTGACCGGCGGCGATCGCGACGTACCAGAGGGCGCCGTCGGGGCCGGGCGCGATGCCGACCGGAGCGGCGGCCGGGGTGGGCAGCGGGTGGACGGTGACCGTGCCGTCGGCGCCGATCCGGCCGATCGCGTCGGCCTGGTTCATGGTGAACCACATCCCGCCGTCCGGCCCCGCGGTGATCGCGGACGGGAACGCGCCGGTGACCGGCAGCGGGAACTCGGTGACCGCACCATCGGTGGTGATGCGGCCGATGCGGTCGGCGGCGGTCTCGGTGAACCACAGCGCCCCGTCGGGCCCCGGCGCGATGCCGAACGGACCGCATTCCGCGGTGGGCAACGGGTACGAGGTGACCTCGCCGCCGGTCGTGATCCGGCCGATGCGGTGCGCCCGGTACTCCGTGAACCACAGGGCGCCGTCCGGCCCGGGGGTGACGACCGTCGGCCCGCAGTCCGGGTCCAGCAGGTGGCTCTCCGGCGCGGCGCCGGGCACGAGCCGGCCGATCCGGCCACGGTGGACCAGCGTGTACCAGAGCGCGCCGTCCGGTCCGGTGGTGATCGCGTACGGTCCGCCGCCGCCCACCGGGTGCTCCTCGATCGACACGCCCGTCATGCGGCCCCCAGTCCGTGCTCGGCGGCGATCCGGGCGACGTCGGCCGGTGTGCCGGCCATGAGGGTGCGGGCGTGCTCCGTGACGAGTTCCGCCGGCCAGTCCCACCAGGCGGCCCTCAGCAGCCGGTCGACGTCGGCGTCGTCGAACCGCCGCCGGATCGGCCGCGCCGGGTTGCCGCCGACGATCGTGTACGGCGGGACGTCCGCGGTGACGACCGCCCCGGCGGCGACGATCGCGCCGTCACCGATGCGTACGCCCGGCATCACGGTGGCCCCGTGACCGAACCAGACGTCGTTGCCGACCACGGTGTCGCCCCGGCTGGGCATGCCGGTGACGATGTCGAGGGTCCGCTCCGCCCACGCGCCGCCGAACATGGTGAACGGAAAGGTGGAGGGGCCCATCGTCGGGTGTTCGGCACCGGCCATCAGGAACCGGGTGCCCATGGCGATGGCGCAGTACTTGCCGATGACGAGTCGTTCGGGGCCGTAGGCGTAGAGCACGTTGCGGTGCTCGAAGCCGGTGGCGCCCTCCGGGTCGTCGTAGTACGTGTACTCGCCCACGACGATTTTCGGTGAACCGACCAGTGGTTTGAGGAACACCACCCTGTCGTGCGCCGGCAGCGGATGGAGGGTCAGGGGATCAGGTGTCAACTTCCGGCTCCAGGTGAGGTGGTGGTGACGGGTACGGGGTCGAGGAAGCCGTAGACGCGACGCAGGCGGCCGCCCTCGGTGACCATGACGGCGAGCCCGGCGATCACCGCGGGGCCGCCGGCCGGTGCCAGTTCCCAGGTCAGGCGTGCCACCCCGTGGTGACCGTCGGCCCTCCCGGCCTGTCGGTACACCAGGCCGGGGAACTGCCGCTGGGCGGTGGCCATCACCTGGTCGATGGAGTCGCGGCCCTCGGCCGCCACGATCGGATCGGCGTAGCCGGCGTCGTCGGTCCACAGTTCGTCGACGAGCACGCGGCGCCGGGCCGGGTCGCGCTCGTTCCAACTCGCCAGGTACCGCCCGGCCAGCCCGTCGAAGCCGGACATGGTCGATCTCCCTTCGCCGCCGTGCTCGTCCCCCCACGCTAGGGGCGACGGCCGGGAGAGGAATCCGTCACGCCCCGGCAGTCCGGCCGGGGATCCGCGGCCGGCTTTAAGTACTCTCACCTCGTGTTGCACGGACGGAGTGACGAGATATCGGTCATCGACCACTTACTGGCCGACTGCCGGAAGGGTCGCAGCGGTTGCCTGCTCATCACCGGGGAGCCGGGCATGGGCAAGACCGCGCTGATGGAGTACGCGGCGTCGGCGGCCGACGGGCTGCGGGTCGTACGCGGCACCGCGATCGAGTCGGAGGCACATCTGCCGTTCGCGGGCCTGCATCTGCTGCTGCGGCCCGCCCTCGACCGGACCGACGCCCTCCCGGCACCGCAGGCGCGCGCCCTGCGCGGGGCCTTCGGCCTCGCCCCGGCGGAACCGGGCGACCGCATGCTCGTCGGCCTCGCCGTCCTCTCCCTCCTGGCCGAGTTCGCCGACGGCGGACCCGTCCTGTGCCTCGTCGACGACGCGCAGTGGCTGGACCGGGCGTCCGCCGAGGCCCTGCTGTTCGCCGCACGGCGGCTCGACGCCGAGGGCACGGCGCTGATCATCACCGCCCGGACCGGCTTCGAGGCCCCCGGACTCGCCCACCTGCCGCTGACGGGGCTCGACGCGCCCGCCGCCGCCGACCTCCTGGCCGAGCACGCCGCCACGCTGTCCCCGGCCAACCGGTACCGGGTCCTGGCCGCGGCACAGGGCAATCCGCTCGCCCTCCTCGAACTTCCGGTCGCTCTCTCCGCCGGCCGGCCGGTCGCCGCGGGCGAGGCCCTGCCCATGACCGACGCGGTGCAGGCGGCATTCCTCGACCGGGTACGGCGGCTGCCCGAGCCGAGCAGGCACCTGCTCCTCGTCGCGGCCGCCGAGGACACCGGTGACCGCGACGTCGTCCTGCGCGCGGCCGCGTCCCTCGGCTGCCGCCCCACGGATCTGGTGCCCGCGGAGACGGCGGGGCTGCTCCGGGTGGACAACCGCACCGTGCGCTTCCACCACCCCCTCGTCCGGTCCGCCGTCTACCAGGCGGCGCCGGTCAGCCTCCGCCACGTGGTGCACACGGCCCTCGCCGAAGTCCTCCACCGGCCCGGGGACGCCGACCGGCGCGCCTGGCACCACGCCGTCGTGGCGACCGGCCCCGACGAGCAGGTGGCCGCGGAACTGGAGAGCACCGCCCAACGGGCCACCGAGCGCAGCGGATACGCCGCCGCGGCGGCGGCCTACGAACGGGCCGCACAGCTCACGGAGTCCGGTGCCGACCGCGCCCGCCGGCTGGTACTGGCCGCGGAAGCCATCGCTGAGGAGGGCGACATCGACCGCATGGCGGAGCTCGCCCGGCACGGTGCCGCGAGCACCGACGACCCGGCGCTGACCGTTCGCGCCGTCCGGGTCCGCGCCGCCGCGGCGTTCCACCACGGACTGCTCCGTACGGCCCGCCGGCTGCTGACCGAGGCGGCCGGGCCGGCCGGGGCCGGTGATCCGGAACTGGCCGCCCGCATGCTGCTCGACGCGGTGCACGCCGCCTGGTACCTCGGGAAGGACGAGATCGCGGACGGCGCGGACCGGCTGGACGCCCTGCCGTTGCGGTCCGACGACCCGCTCACCCACGTGGTCCGTCTGCTCACCTGGACCGTGCGGTCGGCGATCGGACAGGGGGACCGGGATCCCGAGACCCTCGGACGCCGTATCGCCGCCGCCGAACGCACCGGATTCGGCGGCCCGCACGACACGATCCTGGTCGGAGCCACCAGCCTTCAGGCCGTCGGCCGGGACACCGAGGCACATCGGGTGGCCGGCGAGCTCCTCGCCCGGTGCCGCGACCGAGGGTGGATCGGCCGGACGCCGCCCGTGCTGGCGTGTGTCGCCCGGTCGTCGGCCTTCCTCGGCCGTCACACCGAGGCCTGGGACGAGGCGACCGAGGCGCTGAGCATCGCCCAGGAGCTCGGGCACCGGCAGTGGACCGCCGAAATCAGCGGCGTGCTCGCCTACTTGGCCGCGGTCACGGGCGACGGGCGACGCTGTCACGCCTTCGCCGACGACGCGCTCGCCGCGCCCGAGCCCGGCGCGGCCCCGCCCGGAATGTCCTGGGCGCACTGGGCGCTGGCCCTGCTCGACCTCGGCCACGCCCGCTGGGAGTCCGCCCGTACCCGCCTGACCGCCCTGCACACCGGACCGGTGAGTCATCAACTGCCCGGCCTGCGCAGCATTCCCGACCTGGTCGAGGCGGCGGTGCGGCTCGGCCGGCCGGCCGACGCCCATGAGCCGCTGGCACGGCTCACGGCCTGGGCGCACGACGCCGCGCAGCCGTGGATCCACGCGCACGTCCAGCGCTGCCGCGCGCTGCTCGCACCGGAGGCGGAGGCCGCGGAGCTGTACCGGGCCGCCCTGCGACTGCACCCCGACGACCGGCAGTTCGAACGCGCGCGGACCGCGCTCCTCTACGGCGAACGGTTGCGCCGCATGCGCCGCAAAGCCGAGTCCAGGACCCAACTCCGCGACGCGTACGAGACGTTCCGGAGACTCGGCGCCGCCCCTTGGGCGGAGCGGGCCCGGACGGAGCTCGACGCGACCGGCGAAACCGTGGCCGGGTCCGAGGGCGTGGGCGGCGGGGGAGCACTGTCCGTGCTCACCTCGCAGGAACGGAAGATCATCCGGCTGGCCGCACGGGGCCTGTCCAACCGGGACATCGCCGCACAGATGTTCCTCAGCCCGCGCACCGTCGGATACCACCTCTACAAGGCGTTCCCGAAGCTCGGCGTCACCGCGCGGACCGAACTGGCGGCCCTGGACCTCACTGAGGTGGCGCCGTGACCCGGGCCGACGAGGGAGCCGGACCGGACCGGCGGCCGGTGACGGGGAGCCGGCCGCAGCGCGTCCGGCTCGGGGTGGTGGCGGTCCTCGGCGCGCTGGTGGCCGTCCTGCTCGGGGTGCTGTCCGCCGGGGAGAGCGGGCCCGGCGCGGCGGACACACGGGTGGGGACGGCGCTGGAGGGCGCCGGGCCGTCCTGGCGGAACGTCGCCCTGGCCACGGACTTCCTGGGGGAGCCCGTGGGCGCGGCGGTGCTGGTCGCGGCCGCCGTGACGGGGTGCCTGCTGCTGCGAAGTCCTCGCACGGCGGTGCTCGTCGTGGTCGGCACCGGGGCGGCCGTGGGGACGACGAAGCTGGTCAAACCCCTCGTAGGACGCACCATCCACGACGGGCACCTCTCCTATCCGAGCGGACACACCGCGTTCCTCACCGCGTTCGCCCTCGTGGTGGCGCTGCTCGCCGCCGCCCGGCTCGGCCTCGGCAGGACGGCCGCCACGTCACTGGTGCTGGCGGCGGCACTGGTGGCGGGCGCCGCGATGGGCTGGGCGCAGGTCGTCCTGGGCGCGCATTACCCGACCGATACCGTCGGTGGCTGGTGTACCGCGTTGGCGGTGACACCGGCATCCGCGTGGCTGGTCGACCGGACGGCGGACGCCCGGCGGTGGCGGCGGCGCTGAGGTCGTGTCATGCCCGGCGGCGGAACACCGGTTTCACCGGGCGTCCGCCCAGCCAGGGGGCCGGGTCGCCCGCGTCCAGGGCCTTGCGGTACACCGCGCACGCCTGCGCCACCACGTCGACGGTGTGAGCGATGTCGGCCTCCTCGAGCGCGCTGCTCACCACGAACGACGGGGCCAGCACGCCGCCCGCGAGGAGCCGGCGCAGGAACAGCGTGCGGTACTCCTGCGACGGCCGCCCCCGCTCGTCGAGGGTGGCGAAGACCAGGTTGCTGGCCCGGCCCCGGACGACGACGTGCTCGCCTACGCCCATGGCCGCCGCCACCTCGCGGACACCGGCGGCCAGCCGCTCCCCGAGGGCGTGCAGCCGCGCGGTGACGCCCTCCTCGGTGTAGGTGGCCTGCACGGCCGTCGCGGCGGCCAGCGCGTGTGTTTCGGCGCCGTGCGTGGTGGACAGCAGGAACACCCGGTCGCCGGAGTGGCGCAGTCCGCCGAGCTCCATCAGCTCACGGCGTCCGGCCAGCGCGGAGACGGCGAAGCCGTTGCCCAGCGCCTTGCCGAAGGTGGAGAGGTCCGGGACGACGCCGTACAGGCCCTGGGCGCCGGCCTCGGACCAGCGGAAGCCGGTGATCATCTCGTCGAAGACCAGGACGCAGCCGTGCCGGTCGGCCAGTTCGCGCAGACCGGCGAGGTATCCGGGCGGCGGCTCGCTGTGGGTTGCGGGTTCGAGGATCAGGCAGGCGACCTCGCCCTCGTACCGGGTGAGCAGTTCCTCGGTGGCGGGCAGGTCGCCGTAGGGGAACGGCACGGTCAGCTCGGTGGTCGCCGGCGGAATGCCCGCGCTCATCGGCGTGGTGCCGATGAACCAGTCGTCGACGGAGAAGAACGGGTGGTCGGCGCAGACGGCCACCCGCGGGCGTCCGGTGGCGGCGCGGGCGAGGCGCACCGCGGCGGTGGTCGCGTCGGAGCCGTTCTTCGCGAACTTCACCATGTCGGCGGTCGGCACCGTGGCCAGGAAGCGTTCCGCGGCCTCGACCTCCACGACGGACGGCCGGACGAAGTTGCCGCCGCGGCCCAGTTCCCGCCGTACCGCCTCCAGCACACGGGGGTGGGCATGGCCGAGGCTGACCGACCGCAGGCCGGAGCCGTACTCGACGTAGCGGTTGCCGTCGACGTCCCACACGTGGGCGCCGCGCCCGTGGCTGATGACCGGGGCCAGGTCCTCGGGGTACTGGTCGTCGCCCTTGGCGTAGGTGTGCGCGCCGCCGGGGATCAGGGCGTGCAGCCGCTCGTTGGCCGCCCGGGAGCGGGGGAGTGCGAAGTCTTCGGTGTCCACGGCGGTCTCAGCTCTCCTTGTGCTTCAGGGCCTCGGCCAGGCCCGGGGCCTCCCGGTCCCGCCGGGACATCGAGGTGACCGGCAGCGGCCAGGGGATGGCGAGTTCCGGGTCGTCGAAGGCGATCGTCACGTCCTCGGCAGGGTCGTGCGGGCGGTCGATCCGGTACGAGGTGTCGGCGGTGTCGGTCAGTGCCTGGAAGCCGTGCGCGCACCCCGCCGGGATGTACAGGGTCGTCTGCGTCTCGCCGGACAGCTCGAAGAAGGCCCGGCCCAGATACGTCGGCGAGCCGGGCCGCAGGTCCACGACGACGTCGAAGATCCTCCCGTACGAGCAGCGCACCAGCTTGGCCTCGCCGGCGCCGGAGCGCAGGTGCAGGCCGCGCAGCACGCCCCGGACCGAGCGGGACAGGCTGTCCTGGACGAAGGCGTCCGGGTCCAGGCCCACCGAGCGGACCACGTCGGCGTCGAAGGTGCGGCAGAAGAAGCCGCGCTCGTCGGCGTACGGCGTCGGCTCGAACAGGTACGCCCCGGTGATCTCCGGGACTTCGGTCGCCTTCATGGAACCTCTCTCGGGGTGGGGGCGGGAGCGGCCGACGGGAACAGAGCCGCCGTCAACGCGGCGAACTGGCGCTCGACGCGCCCGGCGGCGGCCCGGTTCTGCTCGGCGAGGGTCCGCCGCAGCTCCGCCGACCGCCGCTCCAGCTCGCGGAACTGGCCGAGCAGCCGGTCGGCGTCGGTCTCGCGGGCCGGGTGGCAGTAGTCGCCCAGCCCCATCCGGGTCATCAGCGTGTCGCTCTTGGCCGAGTAGCTGAGTGCGAGGGTCGGCGTGCCGGTCTTCAGCGCGCAGATGAGGTTGTGGTACCGGGTCGCCACCACGGTGTCGGCGGCCGCCGTCTCCTTCATCAGGTCGGCCAGTGAGGCCGTCTCGGCGACGGTGACCAGCGGCGAGTCGACCGCGTCGAGGATCGCGCCGGCCACCGGCCGGTCGAGGTCGTCGCCGATGAGCAGCCGGACCGGCCTGCCCTCCTCGGCCAGCGCACGGACGAAGCGGGTCGTCCCGTCGAGATAGCGCCGGTGGATCTCCTCGGCCCGGTCACGCTCGTCGTTGCTCCCGTGGAAGTCCATGACACCGACGCAGACCGGTCCCGGCGGGCCGGAGGGCGCGTGCGCCGCCGGTGCCGGCAGGGCGAACACCAGATCCTCGTAGACCTCGTCGCGCGTGGTGTCCACGCCCATCGCCCGCATCGCGTCGCGGGACAGGGCGTCCCGGTACGAGCGGTACGCGGCCAGCCGCGTCGACCAGCGCGTCAGGGCCCGGGTCGGCCGGCTGCCGATGCTGCCCGCGCCTACGCTGACCAGCCCGACCCGGGTGCCCACCAGCCGTCCGGTCGCGCAGAGCAGGAACAGCGAGTACGGGAAACCCCACGGCCGCAGCGGCAGCGTGGTCTCCAGGACGCCCGTGCCCGGCACGATCACCACGTCGTGCCGCCGCGCCCAGGCGGCGGTGCGGACGACGTCGACGAACTTGCCCAGCCCTTTGGCCGCGATCGCGCCCGCGCGGGACGCGGTCCGGTACTCCCCGCGGTACCAGTGCAGCCGCGTCGCGGGGATCCCGTACCGGGCCGTGACGACCTCGGGCCCGCCGCACAGCGCGTCCACGACGGCCCCCGGGTGCTCGGCGCGCAGATACCCGAGTACGGCCTCGAGCGACCCGTCGTTGCCGATGTTGCCGGAGCCGAGCAGGCCGAAGATCCCTACCCGCGGGGGCCTCACGCCCGCCTCCCCTCACGGCCGGCGACGAGGGCGTCGACGGAGACGGTGAGCCGGTCCGGGTCGGCCGGGGCGCGGTCCTCGACCCGCTCGCCGGCGCCCGGCCGGGCCCGGCTGGTCATCCAGGCGGCCAGATGGCGGTAGCACGCGCGCCGGTCGGCGGGGGACAGGGGCGCCCGGCGGATCGCCGCGACGAACCCCCAGACGTACTCGGCGAGCAGCCGGGGGGTCGGGTGCAGCATGCCTGCCCGGCGCGGGTCCAGATTGACGCACCGGGAGCGCTTGGACGGGTTCGCCCGCTCGGCGCGGGTGGGATGGTCGCGGCGGAAGTACAGCAGCTCCGGGACCTGGTGGAAGGGCCCGTGCAGGGTGATCTCGGCGACGAACGTGCGGTCCGCGTGGTGGTAGCTGTCGTGCGGCTTCACCCGGCGCAGCACGTCGGCCCGCATCACCCCGTAGAAGTCGTCGCCGCCGGGCTCGAACAGCAGGCTGCGGAAGCGCTCCGGCGCGTGCGGCGAGTCGGTGGCGAGCGCGTACTCGTAGGGGACCTTCACCCGGCCGTCGGCGTCGATGACCGCCTGGCCGCTGTGCGCGAGGATCACGTCCGGCCGTTCGTCCAGCGCCTCCACGCAGCGCCGCAGCAGGTCGCGGGCGTACAGGTCGTCGTGCGAGGCCCATTTGAACAGCTCGCCGCGGCACTCGGTGAACACGTGGTGGTGGTTCGGCGCGGCGCCGATGTTCCGCGGCAGCCGGATGTAGCGGATGCGGGAGTCCCGCGCGGCGTACGTCCGGCAGATGTCCTGGGTCCCGTCGGTCGAGGCGTTGTCGGAGACGACCAGTTCGAAGTCCTCGTAGGTCTGGCCGAGCAGCGCGTCGAACGCCTCGGCCAGGTATTCCTCGCCGTTGTACACGGGCAGGCCGATGCTCAGCCGGGGACGGTTGGTCACGGTGTCCTCACTTCGGGGAGGGAGTGGTGGTGTTCGCGCAGTGCGGCCCGCAGTTGGAGCCACCAGACGGCCGAGCCGCAGGCGGCCGCGGCGGCGACGCCCCAGGCCGAGCCGACGGTGCCGGCCACGACCGCTCCGCCGATCCCGCCGACGACGTAGCAGGTGGAGGCGAACAGCTGGCAGCGCAGGCTGCGCCGGGCCGCGGCGAGGGCCCGGAGCCCCGCCGCCGCGCCGGTGCCGAGACCGGCGCCGGCGACGCCGAGCGTGACCGGCACGATGAGCTCGGAGGCGGAGTGCCAGACGCCGCCGAGAACCAGCTCGCCGAGCCGGTCCGGCACCAGCAGCAGCGCCGCGCCCCACAGCAGTGCGCCGGCGGCCTGCCCGCCGCCGAGGAGGAGGCAGAACGTTCCGAGCCGCCGCGGGGCCTGCCGCAGCACCCGCGCCGCCTCGGCGACGGTGACCAGCGACAGCCCCATCAGCACGGCGAGGAACGGCCCGAGCAGCAGCTCGGCGCCCCGGATCACCCCGACCGCGCCGACCCCGACGACCACTCCGAGCCCGTACGCCCGCAACTGGCTCGAGCCGCTGACGCCGACGTTCTCGACCAGGTAGCGGTAGCCCAGATCGCGGTGGTCGCGATGCCACTCGCGCGCTCCGGCCGGCCGGGGCCGGATGCCGGACTGGAAGCAGCCGTACCCGGCGGCGACCGCGGCTGACCCGCCCCAGGCCAGCAGGTAGGCGGTCACGGTGCCGACCTGGGCCGCGACCACCATCGCCGGGACGAGGGCGACGCCCCACACGACGTCGTTGACGAACGCCTTCCGCCCGTCGCCGGCGGCGAAGAACGCGTACCGCCAGGCGTCCTGCAGCAGCAGCCCCGGCAGGACGACGCCCAGGCCGGCGAACGCGGCCCCCAGGTCCCCGCCCAGCACCGGCCCGGCCACCAGACAGACCGCGCCGATGACGGCACCGACGCCGAGCGCGGTGCCCGACGACCGGGCCACCGCCCCGCGCCAGGACGCCTCCGGCACGCCGCTGAAGCGCACCACCAGCGGGTCGGTGGCCAGCCCGCGGGAGACGTTGAGCACCACCCCGTAGGTCACCCAGGCCAGGCTGAACACGCCGAACGCGGTCAGTCCCAGCGAGCGGGCCACGTAGATGCCCACCGCGAAGTTGGACAGGCTGGAGGCCGCCTGGTCGGCCAGTCCCCAGGACAACCGCCCGACCACGGCCCGCCGGGCGGGTCCGGCCCGGGTCGCTCGCTTCTCCTCCTCGACGGTCATCGGCGTCAGGCCTTGAGCAGTCCGGCGCCGTGCAGGGCCTCGGCCGCCGCGGCGACGGTGTCGAACGGCAGCCCGGACCGCTCCGCGACGTCCAGCAGACCGTGCTCGCCGTCGGAGAGGCTGAGCACCCACAGCATGGCCATCTGGGCCTGCTTGGCGTCGCTGCGGCCGCCGAGCGAGTCGTACAGCCCCCGCCGGCCGAGCTGGGGTTCGCCGTAGGGGCTGAGGTTGACGTACCGCCGGTTGCGGTCCAGGACCCCGAACGCCTCACGGCAGACGGCGAGCGTGTCCGCCATCGCCTCCGGGGAGACGAGGTCCAGGTTGTCCGCCGAGGTGTGGTATTCGGGGTATCCGGCGTACGGGGTCCGGCTGAGCGAGCCCACGCCGAGGTCGAACCCGGGGGAGCAGAACTGCCGCTCGTCGTAGCCGTACGGGGTGAACTCGTCGATGCGGTGCGGGCGTCCGGAGGAGGTCAGGACGTGCCGCAGCACCCGGTCGATCTCGGCGTCGCCGCGCCTGCTCCGCTTGTACGTCAGCCGGCCCGGGTCTCCGGCACAGGCCAGCACAAGACCGTGCCTGACCCGCCGTACCCGCTCGGCGTTGCGGGCGAGCCAGGTGATCGCGCCGATGGTGCCGGGTGCGAACAGGAACCGGTAGGTGTAGTACGGGTTCCGCTCCGCCAGCGCCCGGGCCAGGAACGTCGCCACCGCGATGCCGGCCAGGTTGTCGTTGGCCAGCGACGGGTGGCAGACGTGACCGGAGACGAGCACCTCGTCGGACACCTGCCCGGGGACCACGTGCTCGGCGTAGGTGAGATGACCGTCGGCGAGCGTGGAGTCGACGCACACCTCGTACGTGCCGTCCGGCAGCGCGTCCAGGGTCTCCTGCGCCAGGCAGAACCCCCACTTCGGCTCGTAGTAGCTGGTGCGGTACGGCACCCAACCCGGGTGCTCCGGCAGGGTGTACAGGTGCTCGCGCAGCTCGGCCAGCGGCATCGTCGCCGACACCGGCACGCTGTAGCCGAGCACGTGCAGACTCGACGCGGCGAAGTCGACGACCCGGTGGCCGGAGGCGTCCGCGATGTACGCGTCCCGGATGTTCCACTCCTGCGGCACGGTCCAGTCGAGCACCTGCGTCCCGGTCGGCACCTCGTGCACCCGCAGCGGGATGTACTCCCCGACGATGTCCAAGGTGGCGCGCACCCCGTCGCCGGTGATGCTCCGGCACAGCGGGTACAGCCGCTCCACCAGCGCGTACATCTCCTCGCCGGAGCCGGAGCCGGAGCCGGAGCCGGAGCCCGCCGCGGTCACCGGCGCCACCGCAGGGTGTCGTCGACGGTCCCGGCGTCGGAGGCCGCGCGCAGCACCGCCAGCCGCGTGAAGCGCCGCTCGAAGTCCTCGCGGGTCAGGCCGTGCTCCCGGTAGGCGTCGGCGAGTTCGAGCGCGCCCCGCTTCACCGTCCACTCGCACTCGAAGCCGGGTATCGCGGCCCGGAACCGGGAGAAGTCCACCCGGTACGACCGCGGATCGGCGCCCGTCTCGCCGGTGATCACCACCTTCGCACCGGACACCGCCTCGGCGACCTGCCCGGCGATCTCGGCGACCGTGACGTTGTTGGTCTCGCTGCCGATGTTGAACGCCCGGTCGTGCACCGCCTCCCGCGGCGCGGTGAGCGCGGCGGCGAAGGCCCGTGCGATGTCCGCGGCGTGCACCAGCGGACGCCAGGGCGTGCCGTCGGAGAGCACGAGCACCTGGCCGGACAGCAGCGCGTGACCCACCAGGTTGTTCAGCACGATGTCGGCGCGCAGCCGGGGCGAGTGCCCGAAGGCGGTGGCGTTGCGCAGGTACACCGGGCTGAAGTCGCCGTCGGCCAGCGCGTGCAGGTCGTCCTCCACCCGCACCTTGGACTCCGCGTACGGCGTCACCGGGCGCAGTGGGGCGTCCTCGGTGACCAGGTCGTCGCCGCCGGCGGCACCGTATACGGAGCAGGTCGACGCGTACAGGAAGCGCCGCACCCCGGCCTCACGGGCCAGCCGGGCCAGCCGTACGGAGGCGTGGTGGTTGATGTCGTAGGTGAGGTCCGGCGCCAGCGAGCCCAGCGGGTCGTTGGACAGGGCGGCCAGGTGGATCACGGCGTCCACCCCGGCCACGTGGTCGGCCGTGACGTCGCGCAGGTCCACGCGGTGCCCCGGCGGGTCCTCGGGCCGTGGGCCCAGCACGCAGTCGGCGAACAGGCCGGCGTCGAGGCCGACCACGTCGTGCCCGGCGGCGGTGAGGACCGGGGCCATCACGGTGCCCAGATAGCCCTGGTGCCCGGTCAGCAGTACGCGCAAGGTTCATTCCCCCAGGTCGAGAGTGAGTTTGGTGACGGCGAACGCCTCGGCGTAGCGCTCGTGGCATTCGATGCCGCGGATCCGGGCGAGACCGAGGAACGCCTCCCGGTCGTACCAGGGCCGGTGCCGCTGGGACGGGTAGTGGTCCTGCAGCAGCCGTACCTTCCGTTCGGCGGTGTCCGGCGACAACGGCTGGTACGCGGTCGGACGGCCGAGATCGCCGTCCCACTTGACGATCTCGTAGCCGAGCACGAGGTGGTCGCGGAACGCGGTGGGGATCAGCCGGGCCAGACCGCGGTGGTCCTGGTGCGCGTCGTCGGTGCGCGGGGCCAGGACGAGATCCGGCTCGGTCCGCCCGCGCAGTTCCTCGACGGCGGACTTGGCCTCCTCCCAGTGCGCGGGCACCCGGCCGTCCGGCAGCTTGAGCACGGTCAGCCGCAGATCTGCGCCCGGGCAGAAGGCGGTGAGCGCGGCCTGCTCCTCCCGCTCGCGCGGGCCCCCGCCGCCGGAGAGCACCAGCGCGTCGACGCGGACACCGGGCCGCGCGCGGCACAGCGTCAGCAGGGTGCCGCCGGCGCCGATGGCGATGTCGTCGCAGTGCGCGCCGACCGCGACGATCCGGCCGGTGCCGCCGGCGGTGAGCCGGATCACGCGCCCACCCCCGCGCCGTCCCGTTCCCACACGGCCCACGGGCGGTCGCCCCGGGCGTAGCCGGCGTCGAGCGCGGCCCGTTCCTTCACGGTGTCGGTCGGCTTCCAGAAGCCGCGGTGCTGGTACGCCACCAGCCGTCCGTGCTTGGCCAGTTGGGCGCAGCCGTCGGCGACGAGGTCGCCGTTCTCCGGGATGTGGTCGAAGACCTCCTGGCGCAGCACGAAGTAACCGCCGTTCTCCCACAGCGGCAGCTCGCTCACCGGGGTGATGCCGCCCACCAGCCCGTCGTCGCCGAGGTCCACGCAGTGGAACGAGGACTGCGGCGGCACCACCATCATCGACGCGCCCGCGTCGCGCCGGGCGAACCGGTCGATCATCTCCGGCAGCGGGGCGTCGGTGAGCACGTCGGCGTAGTTGGCGAGGAACATCTCGTCGCCGTCCAGATGGTGCCGCACCCGGCGCAGCCGTTCCCCGATCGGTGACTCGATGCCGGTCTGCGCGAACGTGATCGTCCAGTCCGCGATGTCGGTGGACAGCAGCTCGGTCCGCCCGCCGCGCAGCACGAAGTCGTTGGACGTCGTCTCCTCGTAGGTGAGGAAGAAGTCCTTGATGTGGTGCGCCCCGTAGCCGAGGCACAGGATGAACTCCGTGTGCCCGTAGTGCGCGTAGTAGCGCATCACGTGCCAGATCAGCGGCCGCGGACCGACCATCGCCATCGGCTTGGGCACGTCGTCGGAGGTGCCTTCGCGCATCCGCATCCCGTAACCGCCGCAGAACAGAACGACTTTCATGCTGTGACCTCCCGGGACGCGACCTCGACGACGCTCAGTTCCGGGATCGGGAAGACCAGCCGGCCGCCCCAGTCGTGCACATACGACAGCTGCTCGACCAGCTCGTCCCGCAGGTTCCACGGCAGGACGAGGACGTAGTCCGGCCGGTCGGCGGCGATCCGCTCCGGAGGCAGGACCGGGATGCGGGTTCCCGGGGTGAACCTGCCGTGCTTGTAGGGGTTGCGGTCGACGGTGTACGGGAGCAGGTCGGGCCGTATGCCGCAGTGGTTGAGCAGGGTGTTGCCCTTGCCCGGGGCGCCGTAGCCGACGACCGTCTTCCCTTCCTCTGCCGCCTCGACGAGGAACCGCAGCAGGTCACGGCGCACTTTCGCCACCCGGGCGGAGAACTGGGTGTACCCGGACAGCTCCCCCAGCCCGGCGGCCTTCTCCCGGTCCAGCACCTCGGCCACCCGCCGAGTGGGCTCGCCGGCCGTCTCGGCGGGCCGGGCCCACAGCCGCAGCGAGCCGCCGTGCGTGGGCAGCGACTCGACGTCCACGAGAGCGAGTCCGCCGCTCGCCAGCGCCCGGATCGCGGAGGCGACGGTGTAGTACTGGAAGTGCTCGTGGTAGATCGTGTCGTACTGGTTCTCCTCGATCAGGGTGAGCAGGTGCTGCACCTCGACGGAGACCCAGCCGTCGTCGGCGACCAGGGCCCGCAGGCCCCGGGTGAACCCGACGACGTCGGGGATGTGCGCGTACACGTTGTTGGCCACGACCAGGTCCGCCGGGCCGTGCTCCTCGCGGACGGCGGTGCCCACGGCCGGGTCGAGGAACTCGGTGAGCGTGGGCACACCCGCGTCCCGCGCCGCGGCGCCGACGTTCACCGACGGCTCGATGCCGAGGCAGCGGATCCCGCGCTCCACCATGTGCCGCAGCAGATAGCCGTCGTTGCTCGCGACCTCCACCACGAACGCGTCGGTGCCCAGCCCCAGCCGCTCGACGGCCCCGGCGACGAACGTGCGCGCGTGCTCCACCCACGAGGTCGAGTACGAGGAGAAGTACGCGTACTCCTTGAACGTCTCCTCCGGCGTGATCAGCGGAGGGATCTGCGCCAGCCAGCAGTCGGTGCACACCCGCAGATGCAGCGGGTACGCGGGCTCCGGCAGGTCCAGTTGGTCCGCGGCGAGGAAGCTCTCGCACGGCGGCGTCGCCCCCAGATCGACGACGCTCGCCATCGCTTTCGAGCCGCAGAGTCGGCATCGTGTCATCTGATGTTCCCATCCCCCCTGCCCGCGCGGGTGTCCCCGTCGCGAGCCTGCCCTGACCGACCCGCGATCGCGGAGCGGTACGCGTCCACCAGGCGCTCCAGACCCACCTCCGGGCTGAAACCCTGCTCGTATCGGTGCCGGGCGGCCCGGCCCATCCGCCGGCCCAGGGCCGGTTCGGCCGCGATCCGGCGCAGGCAGGCCGCGAGCGAGGCGGGCTCGCCCGGCCGGTGCAGCAGGCCGGTCACCCCGTCCTCGACGAGTTCGACGAAGGCGCCGTGACCGGCGGCGACGGCCGGGACGCCCGCCGCCATCGCCTCCACGACCACCAGGCCGAACGCCTCCAGCCACGTGGAGGGCGCCACCACGGCGACCGCCCGCGCGACGGCCTGCCGGCACCGCGCGGGGTCGTACAGGCCGACGTACCGGACGTCGTCGCGGCCCGCCGCCCAGGCGGTCACCTCGCGCTCCAGCGGCCCCGCGCCGGCGATCACGAGCGGCACTCCCACCCCGCCGCCGGCGGCGATCTCGTCCCACGCGGCCATGAGCAGCCGCACGCCCTTGGCCTCGGCGAGCCGGCCGAGGTAGAGCAGGTGCTCGCCGT
Source organism: Streptomyces malachitofuscus (assembly GCF_055571035.1). Lineage (NCBI taxonomy): Bacteria > Bacillati > Actinomycetota > Actinomycetes > Kitasatosporales > Streptomycetaceae > Streptomyces > Streptomyces malachitofuscus. The sequence goes on from NZ_JBVIGA010000007.1 coordinate 195,753, forward strand.
CGCCCGAGCGGCGGACACCCGGTTCCGGCACGAAGTTGTGCTTCACCGCCAGCCGTTCGGCCGGCATGCCGGCCCCGACCAGGACGTCGCGCTGCGCGGCGGAGATGCAGAGGAACCGCTCCACACCGGACCACCACCGCCGCCGGTTGACCGACAGGCCGACCGCCAGGGGCAGCGTCGCCAGCCGGGAGCCCCGGTAGCAGCCGTGCCGGACGGCGGGCAGGGGCGTCGCCCCGACGCACTCGGTGCACGGTCCGCCCTCCCGCTGCAGCGTGCCGGGCGGGCACACCTGGGTGTAGTTGTGCAGCGTGGCGACGGCGGGCACACCGGCGTCGGCGCAGGCGGCCAGCACCGCCGGTGACAGCAACGGGAAGACGTTGTGGACGTGCACCACGTCCGGCCGCTCGGCCCGCAGCCGGGCGGCGAGCTCCCTGCGCACGGCCGGGTTCCACGGCACGAGCAGCGGCACCGCGGCCTTGCGCGGCAGGGACATCGCGGCGATGTCGTCGCTGCGCCGACCGAACACCTCCACCCGGTGGCCGGCTTCGCGCAGCAGCGCCACCTCCTGGTCGACGACCTTGTTCTCCCCGCTCGGCTGCGCCGAGTTGTAGCGGTTGTGCACCACGAGGACGTGCATGCTCAGGTCACCTCCGTCGTCCGGACGGCCCGTCGCGGCGGGAGGGCGGCGGCCGGGGCGGGCGCAGCCAGCAGCGAGGCGGCCACGGCCAGATGCAGCAGATACGGTGAGGCGTCGCCCAGCCCGGCCTCGGTGTACGACGCGATCGCGCAGTAGCTGATCAGGAAGATGGCGCAGGCCCTCGGCACCGACGGCGGCCGCAGCAGCGCCACGCCGCCCAGCACGACGACGAACGCCGCCACCAGGACGACGCCGGTCATGCCCTGCTCGTGGTAGACCGCCAGCCAGCTGTTGTCGATCGGCAGCCCGCCGAAGGACTTGTCGCCCAGCCCCGCGCCGAACAGGTGCTCCGAGGTCGTCCGGGGCGCCGCCAGCAGCGCGTCCCAGACCTTGGCCCTGCCGGTGAGGCTGGTGAAGTTCTCCTCGCTCTGCCCGCGCAGGAACCACGCCTGCACCGCGGAGCCGAACACCACCGTGGCCACGGCGGCGCACAGCACCGTCCAGGTGAAGAACCGGCGGGCGGCGGCGCTGGTCAGGACGAGCGAACCGATCGCCAGCACCAGCCCGACGAGCAGACCGACCGTGGCCGTCCGGGTGTGGGTCAGCGCGAGCAGGACGAGTGCCGGGACGACGACCATCGCCGCGCTGCGCCCGTCGGTACGGCGGCCCAGCACGAGCAGTACGGTCAGGCCGGTGATCACCGCCGCGTACTGCCCGATCTGCGGCGGGGTCAGCGGCCACAGCGCGCCGACCAGCCGCCCGCCGTAGAGGTCGGGCAGCGCGGTGCCCGGTGACACGACCAGGCCGGCGGCGACCGACCCGAGGACCACGAAGTACATCCGGATGTGGTGCCGGACGAACGTCGTGCTGCCGTCCCACCAGCGGCTGACCAGCCACAGTGTGCCGACGAAGAGCGTCAGCCGGGCACAGCGGAACAGCGCGCCGAACCCGGAGTCCAGGTCCACGCTGGAGATCACGCTCGGCACCAGCAGCAGGGTGAGCAGGAACAGGAAGGCGCCGGCCCGGATGCGCAGCCGGAGATTGACCGCGAGCGCCAGGGTGAACGCGGCGACCAGCGCGCCCATGGTGACCATCTGGATGAGGGAGCGGGGCAGCGGGACGACGGTCTCCGCCCCGGCGGAGCCGAGTGTGTTGAGGACCAGCAGCCCCCAGACGGTCCCGACCGTCCTCGGTGTGCGCTCCACGACCATCTCAACCACCGTCCTGCGCACGGAAGGTGCTGCCCGCGTCCTGCCGGTACGGGGCGCCTTGCCACTGCTCGGGGCCGACCACCCGGCTCGGGTCGTGGGCGACGAACTGCCACGGTCCGACGTAGACGTTGTCGTGCCAGCGGTTGTGCTGCTCGCGGGTGATCGCCTCGGCCACCCGCTCACCCCGGTACGGCGACCACTTCGGATAGGTGCCGTAGTTGGCCAGCACCGCCATCCGGTCGCACCGCGTCGTGCAGTCGACGACGGACTTGTCCAGCACGAAGCGGTTGTCGTGGATGTCCACCCGCTGGGTCTTCCACCGGCAGTCGGAGTAGAGCGGTGCGGTGGCGATCGCCGGCTGTGCGCAGCGGGCGGTGTCCTCCACCAGCAGTGTGCAGTCACCGGAGGAGGTGTTGGCGGGGCTGTTGCAGAACCGGTCGGCGTTCTCCCACAGGGTGATCCCGGACCAGTTGTGCTCCAGCACGTTCCGGTGGATCTCGATCTTGTCCGTGCGGGCCCGCACCCGCGGTTCGCCGCCGGACTCGGAGATGTAGACGGTCGCGAACGGGAAGGCGTCGCCGCGGTCGGCGTACCGGCGGCCCTCGACCCAGTTGTTCCGCCGGATCATGTTGTTCCGCACGACCGCGTTGTAGCTGGTCTCGTAGATCAGCGCGGCACCGTCGTTGGCCTCCAGCACGTTGCCCTCGATGCGGAAGTCGTTGTTGTTGGTGTCCGCCCACAACCCGGTCCCGCGGTTGTCGTGCACCCAGTTGCCGCGGATGTCGGCGCCGTCGACGGCCCAGAACTTGACGCCTCCGGTGCAGCCGCAGCCCGGGCGCCGCCGCTCCCAGTCGCCGGTGTTGTTGCCCGTGATCTCGTTGCCCTCGACCACCAGGTCCTCGAGGGGGCCGTCGGCCTTGTAGGCGTTCATGCCGTACTGGCCGTTGTCGCGCAGACAGCTGGCACGGACCTGCTGGCGGGCACCGGCCATCAGCCCGGCACCGGAGTTGTCCCGGATCGTCGCGTGCTCGATCACCCATCCGTCGGCCGAGTCGTGGTTGACCACGCCCTCGTTGTGGGGTGCGACGAAGCCCCGCACGGTCAGATGGCGGATGGTGACGTCACGCGCGGTGCCGCCGAAGGCGTACTGGTTGGTACTGCGGCCGTCGAGCACCGCGCCCGGCGCGCCGACGTAACTGTTCCCGCGCTTGGGGAGGACCTGGGCGTAACGGTCCGGTTCGAGCCGGTGCTTGCCGGGCCGGAGCCAGAACGTGGTGTTCGGGGGGTTGCTCCTGGTCTTCGCGGCCAGGTCACCGGTCACCGCGGGGTCGACCGTCACCGCGCCCGGCGGCGGCTTCTCCGGCCCGGCGACGGGCTTCGCGCACACCCGGGCCACCGGCGCGGCCGGCCCGGCCGTCGGTTTCGGCCGCGCGTCGGGCGTGCTCTCACAGCCGGTCGCGGCCAGCAGGACCAGCGCCAGCGGTGCCACCGCCGTCGCCCGGTGCCGCCACGTGCTCCCCACGAGTCCTCCCCCCTAGCCGCCGAACCCGAGTACGGTCGTGAGTTCCTCCGCGCCGCCGGTGGAACCGGTGCCGACCAGCGTGGTCGCCGGTTCCTTGCGTCCGAAGCCGGGCGAGTACCAGCCCACCGGCGGGTCGTTCTCGCCGCGGTGCGCCCGCCAGGACAGCTGCTCGGGCAGCTCGAGCACCGCGGAGCGCTCCTCGCCGTCCCGGGTCCAGGTGAGCGCGGCCCGGTTCCCCTCCAGGTCCGACGCGATCGCCGGGCCGAGGTGGAACGCCAGGCGCACGGCCCGGCGCGGACCGCGCACCGCGTCGACCACCCGCAACTCCCGGCGCGCGGCCATCAGTTCCACCCGGCGGCGGTGCACGGAGCCCCGGTAGCCGTCGTGCTCGGCGCACCAGCGGGACACGCCCTCGGCGGTCGTGTCCACGGTCAGGACGCGGCTGCGCGCATGCCGGGTCCACAGGAACGGGCCGCCGGAGACGGACTGGTCGGCGCCGTCCAGTTCCAGGGTGTTGTGGCCGAGGGTGGACCGGAAGTACTGCCGCCATTCGGGCTGCCCGTGGTAGCAGTACGTCCCCGGATCGGCGAGCACGTCCACGCCGTCGTGCCGGACCTCAACGGAGAGCGCGTCCGCGTGGGCGTGCGCCGCGATGGACAGGAAGCCGTGCGGACCGCCGTCGCAACGGCACCAGATCTTCTCCGGCCCGCGCAGGATGGTGAGCCCCGCGTCGGGGAAGTGCCCGGGCCGGCTCACCGGCCGGGACACGGCGGGCGCGGGGCCGGTCCTCCGGCCCCCGCCGCCCGTACGCAGCGCGGCCACCACGCTGCCCGCCACCCGCTCCCCGCGTCCGGCCCCACGGCGGAGCCACGCGGCAGGCGACGCGATGCCGCGTGGACGGGTACCGACGACCGCACGGAGCGGACTCCCGGACCCGGCGTCGACCGCTCGGGCCGGCGGGGTCGTGGGCCGGGGTCCGGTGTCGGGGACGGGCCGGTGAGGGTTGTCGGGGGGCGGCGTGCGGGCGGGCCTGTCGGCCGTGTCGTGGGGCTGTCGGGTGAGGGGCGTCGTGGGGTCGGTGTCGGGGAGCCAGCTGTCGGGGTCCGGGCGGAGTTGCCGGGGGAGGGGCACAGGGCGGTTCGGGTGGACGTCCCGGGCCGGTGGGCGGGCGGGAGGTTCCGGATCGGTGCCCGGGCGGATCAGCGCGGTGAGCAGCGGGGTGCGGACATCGGTGGCGGTCACCTCCGGCCACCAGTCGCGCCGGCCGAACACGGCGTCCCCGGTGGCCAGCAGGGAGGCCCAGCGGTCGGTGCCCGCGCCGTCCACGACCAGGCCGTGCCCGTCGTCCGCGTCCCCCTGGCGCGGCGGCCGTAACCGGTTGTCCACGACGGCCGCGAGGGCGTCGGTCATCCGCAGCAGCACCAGCCGGACCGACGCGGGAACCGGTACCCCCGCGGTGTCCGCCTCGGCCACCGCGGCGAGTCCGAGTTCCAGCACCAGCCCGTGGTACTCGGTGGCCAGTTCGCGGTTGAGGCCGGAGCCGAAGGTGTTGGCCCGCAGATGCCGCTCGAGCGACCGCAGCGCGTCGGCCCGCCAGCGGGCCGAGGCGGGGAACCACCCGAACGCGCAGGACGCGGCGAACTGCCCGGCCGCCTCGGCGATGACGTGGTTGTTCGCCGACGAGCCACGGCTGGGGAACGCGGCCAGCCAGCGCTGGTGGTGCCAGATCTGGTGGTGCGCCACCGGGTTGTCCTCGAACAGTCCGGCCGCGCCCGGCCAGCCGTCGAGCAGCCGGCGGATCCACACCCAGGACAGCAGCCGGATGCCCAGCTCGATGCCGCTGGTCCAGTGCACCCCGCGCAGCGGCGCGTTGGCCGACCACCACGACCGCAGATGCTCGGCCACCCGCTCGGCGTACCGCTCGTTCCCGGTGATCGCGTAGGCGGCGGCGAGCCGGGTGAGGTACTGGTGCCGGGACGGTTCCCAGATCTGCTTGATGTCCCCGACCACCTCCTCGTTCCGGTACGGCACGCCGAAGGCGTAACCCCAGGGGGCCCGGCGCCCGGTCTTCGGGTCGTACCACCAGTCCGGGTCCACCAGGTCGTCGCGGTCCACGCCGAAGAACTCGACGTGCCCGGCCATCAGCCGGTCCGCGTCGGCGAGGAGACGCTTCGCGGCGTCCGCGGGCACCGCGGCGATCGCCCCGGCGGGCAGCACCGCGGTGAACCGCGCGCCGGTCACGGCAGGGCAGTCCGGCAGCCCCGACCGCCACCGCCGCCTGCGCACCGTGTCGCCCACCCGGCCGCCGATCTCCCGCGGCCCCATCCGGGACAGCCGCCGCAGGTACCAGCCCGCGCTCATGGTCATCGCGCCCCCGCCAGCGTCACCGGCGCGCCCGCCGCCAGGCCGGCCTCCACGGCGAGGGTGGCCGTCGTGGTGGCCACCAGCGACCGCAGCGGCACCGGCATCGGCCCACCGGTCCGCACCGCCTTGACGAACGCGGCCAGTTCGGCGTTCTGGCCCTTGTCCCGAGCCTGTGGCAGCCGCGAACTGACCCACCGCTTGCGGTCGTACACCGAGGCCCGGACGAAGTCGTCGAGCCGCAGCACCTTGCCGTCCGCGATGAGGTCCAGCGTCTCCTTGGGGAACCCGGAAGGCCCGTTGGTGACGTAGCTGAGGGCGGCGGTGGAACCGTCCGGGTAGCGCAGCACGATCTGCAGGTCCTCGTTGCCGGACGCGGCGACCGCGTACACCGAGACCGGGTCGGCGTCCAGCAGCCAGCTCGCCGTGTCGATGAAGTGCCCGCCCTCGCCGGCGAACCGGGAGCCCTCGGTGCCCTGCCGGAGGTACCAGCTGCCGTGGTCGAGCCGCCCCGCGTTGACGAGATAGCGCAGGCTCGCCGGACCGGTCCGGGCGCCGAACCGCTGCCTGGCCTCCCGCAGCAGCGGCGCGAACCGGCGGTTGAAGCCCACCTGCAGCCGGTCGTTGCCGGACTCCTCCACCGCCGCGAGCACACCGGCCAGTTCGTCCTCGGTGAGCGCCAGCGGCTTCTCCACGAAGACCGCCTTGCCGGCGAGGAGGGCCTTCCTCGTGAGGTCCGCGTGCGTGCTGTGCCGGGTCACCACGAACACCGCGTCGACGGACTCGTCGCCGAGCACGGCGTCCAGATCGGTGGTCGCCCCGGCGAACCCGAACTTCCGCTGGGCGTTGGCCGCGGACAGCGCCGTCGTGGTGACGACCGTGGCGAGTTCGACGCCGTCGCGCCCCGCCAGGTGCGGCAGCAGCATGGACGTCGCGTAGTTCCCGGCGCCGACGAACGCGAGGCGCACGGGCGTCCCGGCCGCCCTCACCGGCCTGTGCCCCGTGCGCACGGCGGGCACGGCCACCAACGGGGCGGCCCGGCCTTCCCCCTCGTGCTCCGCGTACCGGAACAGCACGGCCACGGCCTTCAGTTCGCCGTCCTTCAGACGCTGGTACGTCTTGACGGCGTCCTCGAAGTCGGCGATGTGGGAGACCAGGGGCTCCACGTCGACGCGGCCGCGGGCGACCAGATCGAGGAAGCACGCCAGGTTGCGGCGCTCCGTCCAGCGCACATAGCCGATCGGGTAGTCCCGACCCTCGAGCTCGTACTCCGGGTCGTACCGCCCGGGGCCGTACGAACGGGAGAACCGGACGTCGAGCTCCTTCTCGTAGTACGCGTTCCACGGCAGGTCCAGGCTGCACTTGCCGATGTCGACGACCCGGCCGCGGTCCCGGCTCAGCCGGGCGGCCAGCTCGACGGGCTGGTTGCTGCCGCCGCCGGCGGCCAGATACACCTGGTCCACGCCCAGACCGCCGGTGAGGTCGGCGACGGCCCCCTCGACGGCCGCGGACGCGGGATCGCCGCAGGCCGCGGCGCCGAGGCGCTCGGCGAGTTCGCAGCGCACCGGATCGGGATCGGCCCCGACGACCCTCACCCCCGACGCGGCCAGCAGCTGCACCACCAGCTGCCCGATCAGCCCGAGGCCGATGACCAGCGCCACGTCGCCCAGCTGCGGCTCGCCGCGGCGCACCCCCTGCAATGCGATCGACCCGACCGTGCCGAAGGCCGCGTGCCGCGGCGCGAGACCGTCCGGCACCGGGGCGTAGAGGTTCTTCGGCACCCAGTTCACTTCGGCGTGCAGCGCGTGCTCGTTGCCGGCGCAGGCCACGAGGTCGCCGACCGCCACGTCGTCGATGCCCGCGCCGACCTGCTCGACCACCCCGCACAGCGAGTAGCCCAGCGGCGTGTAGGAGTCCAGCTTGCCCATCACCTTGCGGTAGGTGGCGGGCACCCCGTTGACGGCCACGCTCTGCACGACCTTGGCCACCTGGTCCGGCCGGGAGCGGGCCTTCCCCAGCATCGACATGCCGGCCTCGGAGACCTTCATGAGCTCGGTTCCGGTGGAGATCAGCGAGTAGGCGGTCCGCACCAGCACCCCGCCCGGCTTGCAGCCCGGCTCCGGCACGTCGAGCAGTGCCAGTTCGCCGCTCTTGTAGTTCTGTACGACCTGTTTCACCCGAAGTCCTCTTCGTCTCTACGCCGTCTGTCTCTACGCCGTCAGGGATGTCCGGCCGGACCCGGAGGTCGCGCCGCGGTACCAGTACTCGAGCGTCAGCACGTGCCACAGATGCTTGGAGAAGTCCCGCTGCCCGGCGGCGTCCTCGGCGACGAGCCGCTGGAGCGCGTCGCGGCGCAGGAACCCGGAACGGACGAGTACGCCGTCGTGCACCACCTCGCGCACCAGCGGCGCCAGGTCCCGGCTCATCCACGCCCGCAGCGGGGCGCTGAACAGGCCCTTGGGCCGGTAGACGATCTCCCGGGGCAGCACCGAGGCGGCCGCCTCCTTGAGGACTGCCTTGCCCTGCCGTCCGACGATCTTGCGATGGCCCGGCACGGCGAACGCCGCCCTGACCACCTCGACGTCCACGTACGGCACCCGCACCTCGGTCGACGCGGCCATGCTCGACCGGTCGGTGTACGCGAGGTTCAGGCCCGGCAGGAACATCCGGGCGTCGCCCAGGCACATGCGGTTGACGAAGTCGTCGAGGTCGTTGTCGTCGTAGACGTCCGCGTGCTCGGCCAGCACGTCCTCGACCGCCGGGGCCAGGTCCGGATCGACCAGGGCGAGCAGCTCGTCCCGGTCGTACAGGGTGTAGCTGCGCCGGAACGCGGTCTCCTCCGGCAGATCGGCGAAGGAGAGGAACCGCTTGGCGAAGCGCACCGACCGGTACCCCCGGCGGCTCGTCGCGACCGGCAGCCGGTCCACGACCCGGGACATCCCGCGCCGCAGGGGCCGCGGAACGCGCTGGTAGCGCAGCGCGAGCACGTTGGCCAGATGCTTGCGGTACCCGGCGAACAGTTCGTCGGCGCCCATCCCCGAGAGCATCACCTTGACGCCGGCCTCCCGGGCGGCCGAGCAGATCAGGAACGTGTTGATGGCGGCGGGATCGCCGATCGGCTCGTCCAGGTGGTACGTCATCCGCGGCAGCAGGTCGAGCACGTCCGGAGCGATCTCGATCTCCCGCAGGTCGACGCCGAACCGCTCGGCCACCTGCCGGGCGTAGCGCAGGTCGTCCGGCATCGCCTCGAACCGGGCGTCCTCGGCGCGGAACCCGATCGTGTAGGCGGGGATCCCGGGCCGGTCGCGGGCCGCGAGCGCGGTCAGATAGCTGGAGTCGAGTCCCCCGGAGAGGAAGGCCGCCACGGGAACGTCGGAGAGCAGGTGCCGTCGTGTCGACTCCTCGACGACCGCCGCCAGGTCCGGCTGCGCACCGCTTCGGGCCCGCTCCCTGCCCTCGGCGGCCACGTCCTTCAGACTCCAGTACCGGCCGCGCCGCACCCCGCCGTCGGGCCGGATCCTCAGCCAGGTCCCCGGCGGCAGCTTCTCCGCCCCGCGGTACGCGCACCGGGAGTCCGGCACCCAGTAGTACAGCAGCGAGGCCACCAGCGCCGCGGGGTCCACCTCCAGCGACCCGCCGGTCACGGCGGCGAGCGCCTTGAGCTCGGAGGCGAACACCAGTCCCTCGCCGCGCCGGAGGAGGAACAGCGGCTTGATGCCCAGTTGGTCGCGGGCGAGCACCAGCTCACCGGTCCGCTCGTCGAAGATCCCGAACGCGAACATGCCGCGCAGCCGGGGCAGGCAGTCCGTCCCCCAGCGCCGCCATGCCTCCAGCAGCACCTCGGTGTCCGACGTACCGCGGAAGCGCACACCGGCGGCCGTCAGCTCGGCACGCAGTTCGGGCGCGTTGTAGAGCTCGCCGTTGTACGTCAGGGCGAGGCCGCCCGAGACCATCGGCTGGGCGCCGGTCCCGGACAGGTCGATGACGGCCAGCCGGCGGTGCCCGAGGTGCACCTCGCCGTCACCGGCGGCGTGACTGTACCGGCCCGCCCCGTCCGGACCGCGGTGCGCGAGGGTCTCGGTGAGCCGGTCGGTCACGGCCTTCCCGTCCGGCCACCGGTAGGTGCCTGAGATGCCACACATGTCCTACCGCGCCTCCTGCTCGACGTCCGCGACCCGTGCCGTCCGCACCGGCGTCCGCTCCGTCCCGTTGATCCGGGCCGACCGCTCGCTCCGGCCGCGCGGCGCGGTGTGCGGGACCTCCCACAACGTGCCGTCGGTCCGGTCCCGCGGGTCCGGGTCGATCAGCACCACACCGATCACCGCGATGCGCTGGTCGGCCAGTTGCCGCGCCACGGTGTGCAGCCACGCGGCGCTGCCGTGCCCGGCCCGCACCACCAGCACGGTCCGGGTGCCGAGGTACCGCAGGTCGGTCCACGCGGTGCCCGGCGCCACCGAGCCCACGCCGATCCGGCGCCCGGAGGGCGACTCGACGACACCGGGGTTCCCGGGCTTCGGACGGCGCAGGGGAGTGTCCACGCGTGTCTCGGGCGTCTCCGGGTCGGGGGTGGTGCGGTGGTCCCGGGCCGGCCCGGCGAGGGTGTCTGCCCTGTCGGCCATGGCGGGGTCCGCGGGTTGCGGACGGGGGCCGGGGGGAGTGGCGATGTGGGTGTCGGGTGTTTCCGGGTGGGGGGTGGTGCGGTGGTCCCGGGCCGGCCCGGCGAGGGTGTCCGCCCCGCCGATCACGGCGGGGTCCCCGGGCTTCGGACGGCGCCGGGCGAGCTGTGCGCCGGGCAGACCGTCGACGACGGCCACCGGCTCCGTCGCCGCCAGCGCGCCCGCGAGATCCAGGGCGATCGCGCTCGCGGCGCGCGCACAGCCCAGCTCCAGCAGCGACACCGGTTCCGCGGAGCCCCGCACGGTGCGGGCCAGGGAGGCCGTGAGCCTCGTCCGCGCCGCCCGGACCCTCCGGCGCCGCCACGGCCGTACCGTCCGGCGGGGCAGCTCGGCGAGGACCGAGGCGCCGAGGTTCGCCGCGATCTCCCGGCGCAGCACGGGACGGTCCGCCACGACCGCGCCGACGGCGGCCAGCGCCAGACCGAGCGCCAGGCCGAGGACGAACCCGATCCCGGCGTTGGTCGCGGCGGTCCGGGGCAGGGAGTGGTCCACCGCGCGCGCGGCGTCCACGACCTGCGTGCCCGCGACCAGCCGGGGCGTGCCCAGGCTCGCCTCCTCGGCACGCTGCGCGAAGTCGGTGATGCGGGAGGTGAGTTCGGCCCGCCGGGCGAACAGCGACTCGAGGTTCGCCGACGCCTCCGGGCCGTCTGCCGACGGTCCGTCCCCGATCTCCTCGTTGATCCGGGCGAGTTCGTCCCGCAGCTCGTCACGCCGGCCGAGCAGAGCCTCGGCCTCGGCGTCCGCGGCCTGTCGTATCCGCCGCACGTGGTCCGCGACGAACGCGTCGGCCAGCGCCTCGGCGCGGGCCACCGCTTCCGTGTCGCTGTCGCCCGTCACCTCGATCCGCAGCAGGTTGTTGGTCAGGCCGGTGCCCCGGTAGTCGCGCATGAAGTCCCTCGGGCTCTCCGGGGAGCCGAGGTCCCGCAGGGCCCGGTCGGCGATCCGTGTGGTCTGCAACAGCGCGGCATCGGTGCGGATGAGCGTTCCGGGGTCACTCGGCTGATCCCCCTCGTGCGCGACCAGCACCGTGGTCACCGCGGTGGGCGGCGGCGGCATCAGGACCGCCACCGCCGCGCCGGCCAGCAGTCCCAGCAGCGCCGTCGCACACCAGATGCGGCGGCGCCTGCGCACCGCGACCACCAGCGCCTGCAGGTCGAGGAGCGGCGCGGCCGCCGACGACTCCGGCGTCCTGTCCGTTGTCACGCCGGACCTCCCCTCGCGTCGCCGCCGCCCGCGAGCGCCGGTGCGGCGGGCGGCGCCGACCGGCCGGCGGTCCGCGCCGGACGGGCCCGGACCGTGCCGGCGACGACGACGCCGACGATCTCGTGTCCCGCGTCCGCGCAGGCCCCGGCGACACCGGCGAGCTCACCGGCGGTCCAGCCGCCCGTGCCGAGCACGACCAGGGCGCCGGACTCGTCGTCGCGGTCCGGCAGCGTGGGCCGGTCCACGGAAACCTCGACCACCCGCAGCGCAGGATCGCCGGCGGCCTCGTCCACGAGCCGCGCGGCGGCCCGGCGGGCGACCTCGTCGCCGTCCGGCACGACCACCAGCACCTCACGCCCGGAGGACGGCATCCGGTCCCTGAGGCGGGCGCACACCCGCCGGTGGCGCAGCTGCCTGGAGGCCTCGTCGCCCGAGGCCCGCGGGGCCGGGACGTCCCACGGGACGTCGACGCCCAGCAGCCGACGGATCCGGGCCCGCCTGCCCCGGGCCTCCGGTGCCCGGACGGACCGTTCGGCGGGCACGTCCACCGTGCCGAGCAGCGAGGAGCCCAGCGCCGCGGCGATCTCCGGTTCGGTGCGCAGCCGACGGCTCATCCGTGCGGCGGCGAGATGACCGACGACCGTGAGCAGGAAGAACAGCAGCGCCCCGGCGAGGACGAGGTGCAGCCTCGTGGGCGGTGCCTCGCCGTCGGGCCGGGCCGCCGGCCCCATCACGACCATGTTGGCCCTGTTGAGCGCAGGGTCGGCCTCCTCCAGCTTCTCCATGGCCTCCTGCAGCGTGGTGCGCAGCTTCTCGAGCTCGGTACGGCCCTGGACGCTCTCCACGCTCCGGCCCGGATCGGCCGCCTCGGCCAGGTCGGTGATGCGGCGGCTGGTCTGCAGGACCGTCCTGCGCAGTTCCTCGGGCCGCGCCGCCGCGTCGGGGTCGGCGGTGTCGCCCGCGAGCCGCGCGGCGAACGCGACGTACTCCTCGGCCACCCGGTCGGCGAGCCGCTGCGCACCCTCCGGGGTGTCGGCCGTGCCCGAGATCTTGACGATGTTCCCGTCGCCGGTCCCGACGCCCACCTGGTCCCGCAGCTCGGTGCCGCTGCCGCCGCCGAGCTGCGCGGCCGCGCGGTCGAGCACCGCCGAACCGGTCACCATCTCCGCCTGGGTCAGCAGTTCGCGTTCCTCCCACTGTCCCGACAGCAGGACCGAGGCCGATGTCGTGTAGCGCGGCGGGAACAGCAGCGAGGCGCCGAGACCGACGAGCGCGCCGAGCACGGTGAGGACGGCGAGCAGCCGCCACCGCCGATGGATCACCCGCCCGACCGTGGCCAGGCGTATCGTGTCGTCGCTCAACGGCGCGGCCTCTTCCCTGTTCTGCTCCGAGGGCCCGCCGCCACCGGGGCCCGGTCACGGCAGGCAGCGGCGTAGGCGGCGAGCAGCGACGTCTGCGAGTGCCGCCAGGAGAGCTCCCCGCTGATCCGTTCCTGGCCGATCCTGCCCATCCGGGCCCGCTGCTCCGGGTCGTCCAGCAGCAGCGCGATGCGCTTGGCGAACTCGGCCTCGTCGTTGGCCGGCGCGTAGAGGGCGGCCTCTCCGGCGGAGACCCGCGCCTCCTTCAGGTCGAACGAGACGATCGGCCGGCCCATCGCCATGTACTCCAGGACCTTGTTCATGGTCGACACGTCGTTGAGCGGATTGCGCGGGTCGGGGGAGAGGCACACGTCCGCGGTGGACAGATGGCGCAACAGGTCGGCGTCCGGAATGCGCCCGGTGAACCGGACCTGGTCCTCCAGCCCGAGCCGCCGGGTCAGTTCGACCATCGCGTCGAAGGCGTCACCGGAACCGACGAACACCGCGTGCCAGTCGGTCCGCCCCACCTCGTCGCGCAGCTTCGCCAGCGCCCGCAGGGCGTAGTCGACGCCGTCCTGCGGGCCCATGACGCCGAGATAGCACAGCAGATATGGCTTGCCGTGCTTCAGCTCCGGTTCGGGCGGCACCGGACGGAACCGGTCGGTGCCGGGGGCGCTGCGCACCACGAAGACGTCCGCCGGACGCCGGCCGCCGCGGCGCACGGCGACGTCCCGGTAGCTCTCGTTGGTGGCGAGCACGACGTCCGCGGCCCGGTAGGTCATCCGTTCCAGCGCGCACACGGCGCGGTACAGCACGTCCTTGCCGCGGCCGAACCGGGAGAGGTACAGCTCGGGCACCAGGTCGTGCTGGTCGAAGACGAACCGCGCGCCGCGCCGCTTGAGCCACAGGGCCGGGAGGAACAGCAGGTCGGGCGGGTTGCAGGCGTGGACCACGTCCACCGGGCCGACCTTCCGGGCCAGCCGGGCCGTGTGCCACAGCGCCGCTCCGTACTCCCGCAGATAGCCGGCCGGCCCTCCGGTGGCCGCGCGCAGCGGGTAGCGGTGGATCCGCACGCCGTCGATCACCGCCTCCGGCTCGGTGTCCCGCTTGCTTCCCCGCGGGCAGATGACGTGCACCTCCCAGCCCGCGTCGCGCAGCGTCGTGCACTCCTGCCACACCCGCCGGTCGAACGGCACCGACAGGTTCTCCACGAGGATCAGAGCGCGCCGGCCCGGGCGGTCGCGGCCGGCGCCGTCCCCGGCCGACGGGTCTGCGAACGATGTGTCACCAGGCAAGGCCCATGTACCCCGGTTCGGCCCGGCGCGCCTCGGCGTCGGGGAGGCGGACGAGATCGACGATCACCGGGGCGTCGCCGTGCGGCAGCGCCGACAGCACGGCCGGGTCCCTGGTCCCCACCAGACACACCTCCGCGTGCTCGAGGACCTCGTCGACGGAGTCCGCGAGCAGCTGCGCGAGGTGCGGCAGCCGGGTCTCGACGTACTCGCGGTTCGCGCCCAGCAGCCGGGACAGACTCACGTGGGAGTCATGGATCTTCAGGTCGTACCCCTTGCCGAAGAGTCTCTCCGCCAGCTCGACGAGCGGGCTCTCGCGCAGGTCGTCGGTGCCCGGTTTGAAGGACAGCCCGAACAGTCCCACCCGGCGCTTTCCGGTCCGCTCGACCAGTTCCACCGCGCGCTGCAGATGGTCGGCGTTGGAGGGCAGCACATGGGCGAGGATGGGCACCGAGACATCGGCCCGCTGCGCCGCGTGGACCAGGCTCCGCAGGTCCTTGGGCAGGCAGGAGCCGCCGAAGGCGAAGCCGGGCCGCAGATAGGCGGGGCTGATGTTCAGCTTGCGGTCGGCCAGGAACACGTCCATCACCTGGTGCGAGTCCACACCGAGCGCCTGGCACACCGCGCCCAGCTCGTTCGCGAAGCCGATCTTGAGACCGTGGAAGGCGTTGTCCGCGTACTTGATGGCCTCGGCCGTCGGGATGGGCACCCGGAACACCTCGCCGGGCAGCCCCTCGTACAGCGCCGCCACCATGTCGCCGCTCGCCGGGTCGAGTTCGCCGATGACGGTCTTGGGCGGGTCGAAGAAGTCCCGCACGCTCGTGCCCTCGCGCAGGAACTCCGGGTTGACGGCGACCGAGACGTCCACGCCGGCCGTGCCGCCGAGGTACTTCTCCAGGATCGGCACCAGCAGGTTCAGACAGGTGCCCGGGAGCATCGTGCTGCGGAACACGACGGTGTGCCGCCCGCCCCGCTCGGCGAGCGCGGCGCCGATCTGCTCGGTGACCCGCTCCAGGTACGTCGTGCACAGGCTGCCGTTGGGTTCCGACGGCGTGCCCACGCAGACGAGCGAGATCTCGCTGTCCCGGATGGCCTCGCGGACGTCACCGGTGGCGCGTAACGCCCCGGTCCGCACCACCTCGGCGACCAGCTCGCCGATCCGTTCCTCGACCACCGGGGCCCTGCCGGCGTTGACCAGGTCGACCTTCACCCGGTTCACGTCCACCCCGACGACCTCGTGCCCCATGTCGGCCAGGCACGCGGCCGACACGCAGCCCACGTAGCCGAGCCCGAACACGCTGACTCTCATGATCCGTTCCTCCCCCCAGGCAGGCCCCGGCGGCCTGCGGTCCGCGCGGCCGTCAGACGACCGCCGCGCATCAGTAGGCGCCCTGCCCGTGGAGCACCGCACGCAGCGTCTTCCACAAGATCACTGTGTCCAGGGCGAGCGACCAGTCCTCCACGTACCGCAGGTCCAGCCGGACCGCCTCCTCCCATGACAGGTCGCTGCGCCCGCTGATCTGCCACAGGCCGGTGAGCCCGGGTTTGACCAGCAGCCGCCGCCGGATGTCCGGGCCGTAGGCGGCGGATTCCTCCGGCAGCGGGGGCCGCGGACCGACGAGCGACATCGATCCGGTGAGCACGTTGAAAAGCTGCGGGAGTTCGTCGACCGACCAGCGGCGCAGCACCGCTCCCACCCGGGTCACCCGCGGATCCCGCCGGAGCTTGAACAGTGGTCCGGCGCCCTCGTTCCGGTCGGCCAGCGCGGCACGGGCCCGGTCGGCCCCGGCGACCATGGTGCGGAACTTGAGGATGGTGAACTCGCGGCCGTCCTTGCCGACCCTTCGCTGACGGTAGAAGACCCCGCCCCGGCCGGTCGTCAGCACGAGCAGTCCGACGCACACCATCAGCGGCGCGAAGAGCAGCAGCAGGACCGCCGCGCCCAGCCGGTCGACCACCCCTTTGACCACCCGGCGGCCCCCGGTGAAGGCCGGCATGCTGACCCGCAGCAGCGGGATCCCGAGCACCGCGTCGACGTGCAGCCGCGGACCGGCCACCTCCATCAGCACGGGCGCCACGATCATCTCGGCGTCGCTGCCTTCGAGGCTCCAGGCCAGCCGCCGCAGCCGGTGCGGTGACCAGTGCGGATCCGGTGTGACCGCGACGACACGGTAGCCGTCGCGGTGGACGTGGTCCGCCACGTCCGTCAGCCGGCCGACGACCGGCACCCCGTCCAGCCGGTCACCGCCGAGCCGGTGACCGTCCGGGGTGCACACGGCGTCCACCCGCCAGCCGAGGTGCGGGAACTTGCGGGTCCGGGTGATCAGGTCGCGCACGGTGTCGGGGCTCCCGGCGGCGAGCACCGGTCTTAAACACCGCCCGTCCTTGCGCTGCTTGTGCAGCCACAGACGCAGCAGATACCGCGCGGTCATGGTGACGATCGCGATCGCGGGGACCGCGACGAAGATCCAGAGCTTGATGTTGCGCGAGGTGAGGGCGATCCCGCCGAGCGCCAGGACGACGGTCGCCGCGAACAGCGAGCGACCGAGCCGGCGGAACTCCTCGGCCCCCTGACCGAGCACGGCCGGGGCCCACGACCGGCTGACGGCGAGCGCCCCCAGCACCAGCAGCCAGGTCCCGAAGGCTAAGATGCCCCATTTCTCATGCCAGTTGGCCGCGTCCCGGGCCCCGAAGAAGTTACCGATCGCCGAGACGACGACGGCGGTGGTCACGCTGTCACTGGTGATCACGGTACGGCGGTACCGCTGCTCCCAGTCGCTCGCGGGTTGGCCGATCTCCCCGTTCGCCAGACGCCCGCGCGCCGACGGAAACGGGCTGACTAATCCCCCTTGCCGCACAGAACCCCCCAGGTCCCCCTCGGGAGGCCCCCGCCCCCCGAACATGACATCCCGGTGTTTCAGAGGTGCTCGTACAACTGTCCCGGCGGCGGCGCAGGTGCCGCCCCGCCGGACGTGCGAGGTGCGTGGAACTCGATCATCCCCATGTGCGGTGCCGGGGACGCGACTGCTGGCTTTCGGTGGCGCCGGACCTAAGGACCGGTAACGGTCGCCTCGTGCTCGAACAGCTGAAGCACGGTCAATCTAGACCATGGAGGTCAGTGTTGAAGAGGGGTTGTGTGGAAAATGTGTTGAAGGTTCGAGCCAGATGTACCGGCCGGTGGCCCCGCCGGGCCGAGGGGAGCCCCGTGCTCCGGTGATGTCCCCGGCGGCGTTCAGCCCTGCCGGCCGCTCGCGGGGCCCTTCCACACGGTGACGTATCCCTTGAATGTCGGGAGTCCCTCGGGGCCCTCTCCCGGTACGATCTCGGTGATCTGCGCCTCCGCGACGCTGTCGTTGCTGGTGATGGCGCACAGGATGGTGCCCACCTTCACCTGTCGCCCCAGGCGCAGTTCGGCGGCGGGCAGCGGGTGGGACAGGACGGCTGTCTGCTGTTCCTCCGTGCAGACGGTTTTCCGCTCCCCGACGACCACGAGGATGCTGCCCAGCCAGCCGTCGGAGTTGTAGACGAGTTCCGCCGGTCCGGGAAGCGCTCCGCGCTCCATGTGCGTGGACCGGGGCACGTCCAGATCCAGGTGGGTGGCTCGGTCGCTCCCCGGGGGCGGGGCGAACGTGAAGGGTTTGTTGGCGAAGACCAGCCGGTAGCCCGGTGGGGCATGCGGCACGGCGCGCCCGCCGTCGGCGTCGTCCTGCGCCGGCCGCTTCGACGCGTCCGGCTGTGTGGCGGACGGGGCGCCGGTGCCGGGCCGCCCGGTGCCCTCCGTCCGGTCGGTGCCCTCCCGCCACATCGACGCGACGGCCACGGCCGCGCCCGCCACGGCGAGTACGGCGAGTGCGGCGGTCAGTACCCGTACACGTCGTGCCGGCGACGCCTGTTCCGTACGGTGAGGTGCCGGGGGCATGAGCGGGGGCGGCCCGAAGCCGGCGGGCACGGGTGGCGGCGGCAGGGGGCCGGCCGTCCGCGAAGGCGAGGCGAGCCTGGCCACCTCCGTCTCCAGCGACGCCACGGCGGAGGCGACGGGGCCGGGGAGCCAGTCGCCGAAGTCGGTCAGTGGACGCCCGGCCGCGTCCTCGCACAGCGCCGCCAGTTCCGCCGCGTCCGGCCGGTCTCCGGGGTCGGCGGCGAGCGCGGCCCGCAGGACGCGTCGCACGGGCCCGGGACAACCGTCGAGGAGGGGCGGGCGCGTGTCCGTACCGGCGATCGCCGCCGCGACGGCCACGCCCTCGTCATCCCCGTACGGGTGGTGTCCGGTTGCCGCCACCGCGGCCAGCAGTCCCAGGGAGAACACGTCGCTGGGCGGCCCGGGCTCCCGGCCGCGCGCCTGCTCCGGTGACATGAAACGCAGCGTGCCCACGAGGCCGCCGGTGACCGTGAGGTTGGTGGAGTCGGCGGAGCGCGCGATGCCGAAGTCGATCAGCCAGGGGCCGTCCGCCCCGAGCAGGACGTTGCCGGGCTTGACGTCCCGGTGCACGTATCCGGCGGTGTGCACGGCCTGCAGCGCCCGCGCCACGCACCCCGTGATCTGCAGGACGGTCGCGACCGGGAGGCGACCGTGCGTCTCGAGTACGGAGCCCAGGTCCGGGCCCGGCTGGTAGGCGGTGGCGATCCAGGGCTGTTCGGCGTCGGTGTCGAAGTCGAGTACGGGAACCAGGTGGTATCCGGCGACCTTCCGGGCCGCCTGCGCCTCCCGCGCGAAACGGCGCCGGTAGTGGGCGTCCTCGGCGTGCTCCCGCCGGATGACCTTGAGCGCGACCGGACGGTTCCCGCGCGTGCGCGACAGATA
Source organism: Streptomyces malachitofuscus (assembly GCF_055571035.1). Lineage (NCBI taxonomy): Bacteria > Bacillati > Actinomycetota > Actinomycetes > Kitasatosporales > Streptomycetaceae > Streptomyces > Streptomyces malachitofuscus. The sequence goes on from NZ_JBVIGA010000007.1 coordinate 214,814, forward strand.
GACCGTCCCCATGCCGCCCTCACCGAGACGGGCGTACAGCGGATAGCCACCGATCTCCCGGGGATCGCCTTCCCTGAGCTCCTCCGGTCCGCCCGCCAGCCGCATTCCGCACCCGCCTCCCCCGACCACCAGACCTGCCCGCAGCCTAACCAGCCCCCCGGTCCGGCACATGGGTACGAGAACTCATTCCCCATGCTCAACCGGCGAGGCGTTGGGGCTATCGCTCGGCGCCGGTCGCGGGAGGGGACTCGGACCCGCGGTGGGAGCGGGGAGGGGCTCGCGCGCCTTCCTCCGGGCGAGGCCTCGCCGCACTCCCGCGCCGGGCGACCGCGCGGCGCTCGGCGTGGTCGGCGGCTCGCCCGAGCGTGAGGCGACCCTGCTCGGCCCCCGCCGGTTCCACCCTGTTCTCCCGGACGGGGCCCGCGCCCCAGGGTCGCCGGGGTCGTGGCGTCCGGACGCCACTCCTGCCGGCGTGGATCCCGTCCGGCGGTGTGGGCGACCTCGTCGGGCGGGGGGTGGAGCGTACGAACGTACGCTCCTCTCTGTAGGCTCCTCCGTATGACTGTCGACCTAATGCAGCAGCCCACCCTGGCCGACCGGCGGGCCCGGGCGGCCGTGGCGGTGCTGTTCCTGACCAACGGCGCCCTGTTCGCCAACCTGCTGCCGCGGTATCCGCAGATCAAGGACGACCTCGGCATCGGCAACGCCTCCTACGGCCTGGCCGTCGCGGCGTTCCCGACGGGCGCCCTCGTGGCCGGTCTGGCGGCGGGGGTGCTGGTCCGCCGGCTGGGGTCGGCGCGCGTCGCCGTGCTCGGCACCCTGCTGACGGGCGTGGGAACACTGGCGGCCGGTCTGGCGGGCTCGGTGGCCCTGTTCGCGGCGGCGCTGTTCCTCGCCGGGGCCATGGACGCGATCACGGACGTCGCCCAGAACGCGCACGCCCTGCGGGTGCAGCGCCGCTATGGGCGCAGCATCATCAACTCCTTCCACGCCATCTGGTCCATCGGCGCGGTCACCGGCGGCGCCATGGCCGCCGGGGCGATCGCCCTCGACCTGTCCCGGGGGCAGCATCTGCTCATCTCGGGAGTGCTGTTCGGCGTCGCCGCGTGCGTCGCGCTGCGCTACTGCCTGCCCGGACCCGACACGGAGCCGGCCGCAAAGGAGGACGCCGCCGGGGACCTCGATCCGCGGCAGCCGGGCGGTGAGGCCACCGCGTCACGGCGCACCGCCTACGTGCTGGCCGCCCTCGTCCTCATCGCCACCGCCGGCACCCTCGTCGAGGACGCCGGCAACTCCTGGGCCACGCTGTACCTTTCCGACTCCCTGAACGCGTCGGTGACGCTGGCGGCCTGCGGGTTCATCGCCCTGGTCGGGGCGCAGTTCGTCGGCCGGCTGATGGGCGACCGGCTCGTGGACCGGTTCGGCCAGCGGCAGGTGGCCCGCGCCGGCGGGCTCGTCGCGGCGGCCGGCATGGGGCTGGCGCTGGCCGTGCCCACGGTGCCGGGAACCGTTCTCGGCTTCGCCGCGGCGGGCTTCGGCGTGGCGACCCTCGTCCCCGCAGCGATGCACGAGGCCGACGAACTGCCCGGCCTCAAGCCCGGGTCGGGACTCACGATCGTCTCCTGGCTGATGCGCCTGGGGTTCCTGTGTTCCCCGCCGGTCGTCGGACTCGTCGCCGACGCGACCAGTCTGCGCGTGGGGCTGCTCGTGGTGCCGCTCGCCGGGCTCCTCGTCGTCCTGCTCGCCCCGGTGCTGCGGGCCCGGCGCCCCTGAGCGACGGGCGGCGGCCCGCTGTGGACGCCGCCCGCGTCCGTCGTGGTCGGCGCGGCGCGCCACCCGCGCCGCGTCTCTTGCTGTTAGCGTGCAGTTGCATATCATTGGCAATAAGGCCTGGAGGACGTCGGACATGGCCCTGTACACGCTCCCTGAACTCCCGTACGACTACGCGGCGCTCGCCCCCGTGATCAGCCCCGAGATCATCGAACTGCACCACGACAAGCACCACGCGGCCTATGTGAAGGGGGCCAACGACACCCTCGACCAGCTGGCCGAGGCGCGGGAGAAGGAGGCGTGGGGGTCGGTCAACGGCCTGGAGAAGAACCTCGCCTTCCATCTGTCGGGGCACATTCTCCACTCGATCTACTGGCACAACATGACCGGCGACGGCGGCGGCGAGCCGCTGGAGAAGGACGGCGTGGGCGAACTGGCCGACGCCATCGCCGAGTCCTTCGGCTCCTTCGCCCGATTCAAGGCACAGCTGTCCAAGGCGTCGGCCACCACGCAGGGTTCGGGCTGGGGCGTCCTGGCGTACGAGCCGCTGAGCGGGCGGCTGATCGTCGAGCAGGTCTACGACCACCAGGGCAACGTCGGCCAGGGTTCCACCCCGATTCTCGTCTTCGACGCCTGGGAGCACGCCTTCTATCTGCAGTACAGGAACCAGAAGGTCGACTTCATCGAGGCCATGTGGGAGGTCGTCAACTGGCAGGACGTCGCCCGCCGTTACAGCGCGGCCAAGGAGCGCGGCGAGGGCCTGCTGCTGCTCGCTCCGTGACCGCCCGGCCGCCCGTGCCCGTCCGGCCGGCGGTTCATCCGGCGGCCGCGGGCAGGGGGTGGGCCCGAAGGGCGGCCTGGTACTCCTGGGGGGCCGCCGCGCCGGAGGCCACGGAGAAGTAGAGCTCGGCGAGCTCCGGGTGGTCGGCCAGTAGGCGCAGGTGGGCGAGCTCGTCGTCGCCGAGGGTCAGATCGGCGGCCGCCAGGGTGGCCTCGTAGCCGCCCCGCACGATGCTCCGCAGGGTGGTGGCGTACTCGGCCAGCGCCCGGTCCTGCGCGGTGCCGGGGGCGAGGGTGCCGGCGAGCAACTGGGCCTGCAGGAAGGCGTCGGTGATGCCCCAGGCGGTGATCGAGTCCTTGTGCACGGCGGCGTCACCCACCAGCGCCCACCCCGGGCCCGCGGCCCGCCGGATGAAGTTCCGCTGGTCGCCCGTGCCGTACAGCCGCCCCGACGGTTCGGCCGAGCGCAGCCGCTCGTGGAGCTCGCCGTCGTGCTCGCGGATGGTCTCCAGGTAGACCTCCAGCGGCCGCTGCCGGGCCCGGGCGAACTCCCGCTGGCGCAGGTAACAGGTGACGATGGTGGCGCCGTTGGTACCGGCCGCGCCGACCAGCACACCGTCGGCGTGGGTCATCGTCAGCGTGTTGTCGCTCGGCACGTCCCAGAACGCGTAGTAGGCGCAGCTCTTGGGCGGGGTGCCGGTCAGCACCTCGGCTCCGGCCCGCCGCGCCACCTGCGAGCGCATGCCGTCCGCGCCGACCACCAGGGCGGCCCGCTCGCTCACCCAGCGGCCGCCCGCGGTGCGGCAGCGCACACCGGTCACCCGCCCGTCCGTGAACAGCAGGTCGCCGACCGTGGTGGCGTCCCGGAACTCCGCGCCGGCCGCCACCGCGGCGTCGACCAGCAGCTGGTCCAGCAGGTGACGGCGCGGCGCATAGCTGACCCGCTGCCCGCGCACCGGCCGGCTCGACCCGGTCACGGTGATCCCGCCGGCCCGGTAGGACACCCGCTCCAACGGCGGGCAGCCGGTGGCGCGCAGCCGGTCCAGCAGGCCCCATTCGGCGAGCGCGGCGACACCCGGCAGCTGGATGTACAGGGTGGACAGGGTGTCCTTGGGGAAGGTTGCCCGGTCCAGCAGCAGCACCCTGCGCCCCTGCCGGGCCAGCAGCAGGGCGGTGCCGGCGCCGGCGCAGCGGGCACCGACCACGATCACGTCATGGCCGCTCATCGGTCTCCTGCCGGTCGTGGGCCCACTGGTCCAACTGGTGCAGCACCGAGCTCAGCGGCGGGCAGAGCCAGGCGTCCGACGTGCCGGTGGTCATGCTCGGGCCCGGCTCGGGCGGGACGACCTTGACGCCCGGACGCGCCTCGAGCGCCGCCACGTGTCCGGACAACACGGGGGACTGCCAGCCCCCGGGCGGCAGCGAGGGGGCCACGCCGACCGGGGCGTCGGTGCAGTGCAGCGCCAGCAGGCTGGGGGAGTCCGCCAGGCCCAGCGCCAGCCGGGCGGTGTAGTGCAGGGTCGCCGGCCAGACCACCGCCAGCTCGGCCCAGCGGGACCACTCCACGTGCCGTGCGCCCGCGGTGCCGGCGCCGGGTTCCCAGGTGTCGTCCAGGGCGGGCCGTCCGGCGATCATGTGCAGCGCCTCCTTGCCGACGAACTGCCCGGCCGCCCGCGTCAGCACCACCTGGATCTCCAGCGAGGGCTGCTGCCGCCGCACCCAGAGCAGCTGCGTGGGCGTGCGGGGGCGCCTGGTCGGTGTGCTGGGGCGGGCGGGCGGGGACTGCGGCCGGGTTTGCCGCACCGACCCGAGCCGGTGCGGCGAGCCCGGCCGGTGTGCCGGGGCGGGCGGTGCGGGATCCTCAGCCGGTCAGGGCCTTGGCGGGCTTCTCCCAGGTGCGGTGTCTCGCCGTCACCGACACCAGGAGGGCCGAGACCGCCACCAGGGCCATGCCCACCGTCAGGTTGGTGCGGCCCGCCACGAAACCGATCAGTGCCGGGCCGGCCAGGAGACCGGTGGTGCCCGTGGCGGCGACCAGGGTCAGTGCCTTCGGACCCTCCGCGGCGGCGGCGACGTAGACGCACGGCGTCACCGTCGCCATGCCGAGCCCCACACAGGCGAAGCCGACGAGCGCGGGCCAGGTGCCGCCCGTCGCCAGGGCGAGGGCGAGACCCGTCCCGGCGACCACGCTGCCGACCCGGACGACACGCGCGTCACCCCAGCGCTCCCGCCAGCGGTCGCCGAGGAGGCGGGCCAGCACCATCATCACGGAGACCACGGCGATACCCAGCGGCGCGAGCCGCCCGGACGCCCCGGTCTCCTCCGTGAGATACAGCGTCGACCAGTCGGTCATGGCGCCCTCGGTGATCGTGCCCAGCAGCATGGCGGCGCCCAGCCAGAGCGCCGCCCGGCCGGCGCCGGTCAGCCTCCGCAGGCCCCTGGCCCCGGCCGCGTCCTGCGCCGACTCCTCCGCATGCGCGTCGGGTTCGTCGGTCAACAGGCCGGGCCGGGCGGAGACCAGCAGCAGCGTCAGCAGCCCCGCGGCGAGGGCGAAGTGCGCGGTCAGCGCGTGTGTCACGGCGTTCATGCCGGACGCCAGCAGCGCACCGGCGAGCGAGCCGCCGCTGAACGTGGCGTGCAACTGGGCCATCGTGGTCCGCCCGTACCGGGACTCCAGCGCCGCGCCCTGCGCGTTCATGGCGACGTTCAGACAGCCGACGGCCACCCCGTCGACGAACGCCACCGCCAGCACGAACGGGTAGTTCCCCGCGGCGGCCAGCGCCGGCAGCACCGCCACCAGGCACAGGGCCGACCACAGCGCCAGCCGCCGGGACCCCAGCCGCTTCATCAGGTGGGCGACCAGAGGGAAGGACACCGCCGCCCCGACCCCGCAGGCCATCAGCAGCAGGCCGACCCGGGTCTCGTCGAGGCCGAAGCGGTCCTTCAGGGCGGGCAGCCGGGAGACCCAGGTGGCGTACTGGAAGCCGAGGAAGCAGAACAGCGCCGCCGTGGCCAGCCGTCCGCGGCGGAAGCCGACCGGAGAAGGGGAGGGGGAGGGGGATGGGGGTGTGGATGCTGACATCAGTACTCCTCGTCCCGGGCGGCGGGGCCGCCGGTGCTGCGGCCCGGAAGCGGGCAGTACAGGTAGACGGCGTTCTCGCCGTAGCCGGCGGGGGGCGCGACGCCCGGCTCGGGCCGGTAGCCGTGGCCCGCCCAGAAGCTCTCCGTCCCGCCCACGGAGACCAGGGAGATCCGGTCGTAGGAGCGGCTCGCGGCGGCCGTGAGATGACGCAGCAGCCTGCTGCCCAGCCCCCGGCCGCGCAGGTCCTCCGCGACGACCATGTCGTGCAGATGGAGATTGCGGGAGCCGAAACGCTCGCCCTCCTCCCGGGTCAGGTCCGGGTACCGCGACGGCGGGTAGGGCAGGGAGAGGACGTAGCCGGCGATCCGGTCCCCGGCCTCCAGGACGAAGCAGGTCTCCGGTGAGGCACGGCCCCGGGACTCGAGCGCGTCCCGGCCCTCGGACAGCGAGACCGGCGCGTACACCTCCGCCTCCAGGGCGGCGATCCGCGGCCAGTCCGCCGCGGCGACGGGACGTATCCGTACGTCGTCCCGTATACAGGTGAGGGGGAGCGGACGGAAGCCGTTGAAGCCCTCGGTCGTGTAACTGGTGGCGTACGCTCCGGCGGACATCACCCAGACCGGGTCCCCCGACACCACCTCCTTCGGCACGCGCACCCGGCAGTGCTCATGGGCGTAGGCGTCGTCGCTGTCGCAGGTGGGGCCCGCGATGACGGCCAATACTGCCTCGGCGTCGGCGGCATGGGTCGGGAAGAGCAACGGGTACTGCAACTGGTCCATCTCGTACAGGCCGTTGAACTTGCCGCAGCTCAGATACAGCCAGTGCTCGAGCTGCCCGTCGGGCTGCCGACGGGACGTCAGCCGGGACACGTGCGCCCTGATCGCGCCATGGTCGGCGACCAGATGGCGTCCCGGTTCCAGCAGCACGTCCAGCGGAGCGGGGGAGAGGTCCCGCAGCGTCTGCACACCCTCGCGCAGCACGGCGAAGATCTTGTCCAGCGGGGGTTCCAGCCGTGTGCCCCTGCGGTCGGTGTAGCCGAGTGCGGGCAGGCCGCCCCCGAGGTTGACGTGGTCCGGCACGATCCCGTGGTCGTGCAGTGCCGTGAGCACGTCGGCCAGGGTGGCGAAGGCCGGCTGCCAGCCCTCGGTGGTCATCTGCTGGGATCCGACGTGCACGGACAGCCCGGCGGGGACCAGTCCCGCGTCCCGGGCCGCCGTCATCACCCGCACGGCGTCCTCCGCCGAGCAGCCGAACTTCCGGCTCAGCCCCCACAGCGCCCCCTGCCCGCTGGTCGCCAGCCGGCAGAACACCCGGGCACCGGGGGCGTGTTCGGCCAGTGCCGCCACGTCCTCCAGGCTGTCCGTGGCGAAGTCCCGGATGCCGAGCCGGTAGGCCTCCGCGATGTTCTCGTCGGACTTCACGGTGTTGCCGTAGTGGATCCGGCCGGCGGGCACCCCGGTCGCCAGGGCCTGGGCGATCTCCCGCGGGCTCGCCGCGTCGAAGCCCGAGCCCCGTTCGGCCAGACACCGCAGGACCTCGTCCACGGGACACGCCTTCATCGCGAACCGGATGCCGACGCCGGGCAGTTCCCCGGTCAGGGTGTCGAACCGGCCGGCGATACCGTCCAGGTCGTAGACCAGCTGGTCCCGGTCGGCGGCCGCGAGGGCGGTGCGGAGGGTCGTGCTCACCGGGGGGTGCTCCGCACGTCCGTGAGCCGGGCCGCTCCCACCAGGGGCTCCCAGGCCCCGATCAGGCGCACGAACTCCTCGGTGTCCCGCGCGGCCTCGTCCAGCAGGCGTTCCCGGTCCGCCGTCATGCCGCGCGCGAACTCGGCGTACTCCCCGCCCAGTCGCGCGTACGCCGACGCGACCGTGTCCAGCCGCCGCTCGTTCTCCGTACGGTCCAGCCGCACGCTCTCGGCGAGGAACGCGGCGAAGGGCGCCGGGTCGAGCCGCCCTTCGTCGTCCAGCAGGGAGGCGCCCGCGTCGGCCATCCGCTCGTAGACGTAGTGGAGGTAGAGCATCGACAGCAGGAACTTCACGAACCGCGTCTGGTACGCCAGGAAGCCGGCGTGCGTGCGGCGTTCCCCGGTGTAGTAGTTCTCGATGTGCCGGTTGTGCAGGACGCCGGGCAGTTCGGCGTCGTACACGGCGTGGATCAGGAAGTAGTCGCTGCCGATGGTCGCGGTGGCGGGCGGCAGCGGCAGCCGCTCGTACACGTCGTGGTCGAAGGCGATGTTGGACATGTCGACGCGCATCGGATCGACCAGGGTCAGCGTCGAGTGGTCGCCGGTGAAGGGCTGCGTCCCCGCGCCCTTGAAGGACTCCTCGACCAGCTCCCGCCGCTGCTCGGCGGACCAGTGGCCGGGCGCCCACAGGCCGACGACCTCCTCGTACACCTCCTTGTCGAGCTCCTGGATCCGGCCGATGTCGACGGAGAGCTCCCCGATGAAGGAGGCGCCCGCCATCGACACGGTCCGGTCGGCGAGCGCGGGATCCAGGGTCACCTCCGACACCGCGGCGACGGCGTCACGGGCCGGCTTGCCCAGGGAGGCCAGCTCGTGGTGGACGGGATGGACCGGCTCGCCCTCGAAGACCTGATAGCTGCAGTCGGAGTCGCGCCGGTGCACCGAACGGCAGCCCAGCGCGGCCGCGATCAGGAACGCCCGGTTGGTGCAGGCGCCGTACGACAGCGCGTCCGGGAGCATGAGATCGAGGACCCGTTCCGGTTCCGGGAGCGCGGCCCGGTCGACGGCGCGGCGCAGGAAGTCCCGCTGGGCCGCCTCGTCGAGATGGTGGACGACGACGCCGGGCACCTCGGGGAGCGCGGCCGCCGCCCTGGCATGGGCCGCGCGGGTCGGCTCGTCGGCGGAGTCGAGGATCAGCAGATGCACCTCGACGTCGAAGTGCCGTGCGGCGTCGACGGCTTCGGCGCCGATGGCCGTGATGGTCGCGGAGCACTCCCGATCGGTGGGGAGGGCCAGACATATCCGGTGCACGTCGGTTTCCCGCCTCATCGTGTGCGCTCGTGCCAGGTGTCGAGTCCCAGCAGCCTGCGGCCCAGACCGTCGAGTTCGGCGGGGCCGTAGCGCAGGGACTCGTGCTGCGTGGCGTCGCCGAGCAGGGTCGCGTTCCAGTCGGGGGTATTGAGCGTGCGCCAGGACTCCACCCGGGACCGGCGCAGCTGCTCGTGCTCCTCGAGGGCGGGCATCATCGACAGGTACTGCACCGCGCGCACCCCGTCGACCGAGGAGTTGCCGGCCACCCCGTGCGCCAGCATGCCGTTGAAGATCAGCAGGTCACCGGCCCCCAGCTGAGGCCGGACCACCGGGAACTCCGTGCGGTCGGTCCCGGGCCGGATCGGGTCCCGGCCGGCGGGCTGTGCGACCTTCCACTCGTCGAACCGGCGGAAGAGCTCCGGGGAGCACTGGAAGCCGCCCTGGTCCGGCTCCGTGTCGGTGAGGGCGATGATGCCCTGCACCCGCTGCGGCGGAATGCTCGCCGTGGTGTCGACGTCCCAGTGCAGCTCGATGTCGAAGCCCTCGTCCGTGGGGTCGATCAGGGAGCGCGAGCGGTTCTTCACATTGGGCGGATTGAGGTTGAGGCGGTCCAGGGTGACCCAGAGCTCCTCGCAGTCCCAGACGTCCACGAAGGCGTCGTAGACCCGCTGGGTCTGCCGGCTGTCCCAGATCCGCTGGTGGTGGTACGCCTCGACGAAGCCGTAGACGTACAGGTCCCGGTCGAGGTCCGAGCGGAAGGTGCGCTCCGGGTACCAGGTGTCGGGGCGGTGCGGGTCGAGGCCCTGGAACTCCCAGGCGAACTCCAGCAGCAGCTTGGCCGCGTCCCGGGATATCGCCTCCGGGACCACCACGTAGCCGTGGTTCTGCCAGGACGCGAACTGTTCCTCAGAGAGCACCCGCAGCGGCAGGTCCTTGGTCAGATGCCTCAGCTGCGTCGCGGCGAGGTAGGTCTCGCCGTCGGCACTGAAGTAGGGGCGCTCGGAGGCGGCGCGGTGTAAAAAGCGGTGGTGCGTCGTCATGCGGTACTCCGGGAAGGATCGGGGTCACTCACGGCATGCGGACAGGGCAGGGCGGAACGGGTCAAAAGGGGCGGGTCAGGGGAAGGTGGAGGGAAGAGAGGCGACGAAGGAATCGGTGACCGGCCGTGCCCCTACGGCCCGGCCCGGCCCACCAGGACCTCGGCGGCGGCGATGCCCGAGACGCGCGTGGCGCCGTGCGTCGCCAGATACACCGCACCGGGGCGTTCGCCCGCGGGTACGCCCATCTCGACGACGAGTGCGTCGGGCCGGCGGCGGACCAGGGAGGCGAGGGCGCGGGTCATCCATCCGTAGCGGGCGGCGTCGCGGACGACCACCACCAGCGGACGGCCGTGCGCCGGGCGCAGCGCCAGCCGGTCCAGCACCTCGTCGCCGTCCTGCAGACGGTGTTCGCCGATCCGGACGGACGTGGTGCCCGGACGCAGCGTCTTCAGTGGTTCCGCCACGCCCCACGGGGTTGCGGGGTCGATGGCGAGGGTGGTGGCGGGAGCCAGTTCCACCACGTGGGGGGCGTCCACGAGCGGGAACTCGGTGTCCCGGTCCGGCTTGTGGTGGATGTGCACGGCCCGCCGGGCCGCCGCCAGCCCGATACCGGGGGTGCCGCCGGGCCCGGGGGTGGTGCGGCGCAGGGTGCTCGCCCACTCGGCGAACTCCCGCACCCGTCCGGCCGCCTCGGCCAGCCGCTGCTCCGGCAGGCGCCCCGCCAGCACGGCACCCACCAGGGCGTCGGCCAGCCGGGCCGTGGTCGCCTCGTCGGCGTTCTCGCTGCCGACGCAGACCGCGTCCGCACCGGCGGCGACGGCCCGGACGGTGGCCCCCGGCATGCCGTAGCGGTCGGCCACGGCCCCCATCTCCACGGCGTCGGTCACGACCAGCCCGGTGAAGCCGAGTTCACCGCGCAGCAGGTCGTCGACGACGGGGCGGCTCAGGGTCGCCGGCCATCGGTCGTCGTAGGCGGGTACGAGCAGGTGCGCGGTCATCACGGCCCGTACGCCCGCGTCCATGGCGGCGATGAACGGCGGCAGCGCGGTCAGCGCGAGGGTGCCGGCGGCGGCCGAGACCTGCGGCAGCCCGTGATGGGAGTCGACCACGGTGTCACCGTGGCCGGGGAAGTGCTTGGCGCACGCGGCGACACCCGCCGACTGCAGCCCCCGCACCCAGGCGGCGGCGTGCCGGGAGACGACGTCGGAGCGCGCCCCGAAGGAGCGCACCCCGATCACCGGATTCAGCGGATTGGTGTTGACGTCGGCGCTCGGCGCGTAGTTCAGGGTGATGCCGAGGCCGTGCAGTTCCCGGCCGACATCGCGGGCGACCTGCTCGGTGACATCGATGTCGTCGAGCGTGCCGAGGGCCAGGTTGCCCGGGCGGGACGCCCCGGTGCGGGCCTCGAGCCGGGTGACGTCACCCGCCTCCTCGTCGATGGCGACCACGAGGCCGGGATGCTCCGCGTACAGGGCGCGGGTGAGCCCCGCGACCTGTTCCGGACCCTGGATGTTGCGGCCGAACAGGACGACGGAGGAGAGCCCTTCGGAGATCCGGCGGCGCACCCAGTCGGGCACCGTCGTCCCCTCGAAGCCCGGCTGGAGCACGGAGTGCGCCCACCGCGACAGCCGCGGGTGGCTCTTCTCGGTCATGCGGGACCTCCGTGCGGGTGGTGCACGCGGCGGATACCAACGGAATGCGCCACGAGTGGTTCAGACCATTTTGATGTTGGACTGGACCAATGGGCCGTGTCAAGGAAGGACTTGTCGAACTTGCCGCCAAACGCCCTGAGTTGACGGCGAAGGGCCCGGTCAGGGCGCTGGACGGGTCAATGTGGCGGTGAACTTGTAGCGCGAGCCGCGGTACACCGAGCGGACCCACTCCACCGGCGTGCCCGTTTCGTCCCGCGAGTGGCGGGAGAGCAGCAGCATCGGCAGGCCCACGTCCGTGGCGAGCAGCCCCGCCTCCCGCGGTGTCGCCGGGGAGGTTTCGATGGTCTCGTCGGCCTCCGCCAGCCGGACGCCGTACACCTCGGCCAGGGTGGTGTAGAGCGAGGTGTAGCGGCTCAGGTTGCGGCGCAGGTGGGGGAAGCGGCGGTCGGAGAGGTGGGTCGCCTCGATCGCCATGGGCTCCCCGCCGGCCAGCCGCAGCCGCTCGATGCGCAGCACCCTGTCCCCCGGCTCCATCTCCAGCAGGGCCGCCAGTTCGGCGTCGGCGGCGATGTACCCGATGTCCAGCACCTGGGAGGTGGGGCTGAGTCCCTGCGCCCGCATGTCCTCGGTGTACGAGGTCAGCTGGAGCGTCCGGTAGACCTTGGGGCGGGCGACGAACGTGCCCTTGCCCTGGATGCGGTCGAGCCGGCCCTCGCCCACCAGCTCCTGCAGGGCCTTGCGGATCGTGGTGCGGGAGGTGCGGAACTCGACGGCGAGCAGGCGCTCGGCCGGCATCGGGGAGCCCGGTGCCCGCTCGTCTGTCATCTGCAGTAACCGTTGCTTGATGCGGTAGTACTTCGGAACGCGACCGATACGGCCCGGCGCCCCCGTGTCGGCCTGGGCGCTGCTGACGTCCGTGCTCATGACCTGCCTTCCGGCTGCGGTGTCCGGCGCGCGGACGGCAGGTGCCGGCCGCGGTGCACGTCGGCGGACGGCCGGGGTCGGCGCCGCACGCTCGGCGATCCCGTTATAACGGTGAGTTCTCGCTTTGGTCTAGTCCAACCGTCAACCCATCCCCGTTTGGGTGGAGTTCTACGGCCCGGAAGAGGTGTCCGAGCCGTTATCCAGGTGTGAGTCCACGACCCTTGACAGAGCCATAGGTCTAGGCCAAGCTCCCCTTGCTGGTCTAAACCATTTAGAGGAAGCCGGGTCCCAGCCCGCCGAGCTGTTGCGCCGTTGTGGGGGTCACCGCCGAGGGCGTGGGTGTGGAAGGCATTCCTGAGGAGGGGTGGCGCGTGAAGCGCAAGCTGATAGCCGCGATCGGTGTCGCGGGCATGTTGTTCTCCGTCGCCGCGTGTGGCGGCGACGACGGTGGCAGCGACAAGAAGGCGGGCGCGGACGGCTACGCCGGCGAGACGCTCACCGTCTGGGTGATGGACGGTTCCTCTCCGGACCAGTGGCAGAAGGACCTCGCCGCCGAGTTCGAGAAGAAGACCAAGGCGAAGGTCGAGTTCGAGGTCCAGCAGTGGAACGGTATTCAGCAGAAGCTGACCACCGCGCTCTCCGAGGAGAACCCGCCGGACGTCTTCGAGATCGGCAACACCCAGACCCCGGCCTACGCCAAGACCGGCGGCCTCGCCGACCTCGCCGACCTCAAGTCGGAGATCGGCGGCGAGTGGACCGAGTCGCTCAACGAGTCGTCCGTCTTCGAGGGCAAGCAGTACGCGGCGCCCTGGTACTTCGCCAACCGCGTCGTCCTCTACAACAAGAAGGTCTGGGCGGACGCCGGCCTCAAGGAGACCCCCAAGACCCGCGACGAGTTCTACGACGCGCTCAAGACGATCGGCGAGAAGACCGACGCCGAGCCGATCTACCTGCCCGGCCAGAACTGGTACCACTTCGTCGGTCTGGTGATCGGCGAGGGCGGCGAGCTCGTCAAGAAGGACGGCGACAAGTACGTCTCCAACCTCGACGACCCGAAGGTCGTCGCCGCCGCGGAGACCTACCAGAAGTTCCAGAGCCTGTCCAAGGCCCCCAAGGACAAGGACGAGGCCACCCCGCAGCAGGGTGAGGTCTTCGCCAAGGGCAACGTCGGCGCCTTCATCGGCATGGGCTGGGAAGCCGGCATCGCGATCAAGGCCAACCCGAAGATCGAGAAGGAGATCGGCTACTTCACCATCCCGGGTGCGACCGCCGACAAGCCCGAGGGCGTCTTCCTCGGCGGCTCCAACCTCGCCGTCGCCGCCGGCAGCAAGAAGCAGGACCTCGCCAAGGAGTTCCTGAAGATCGCGCTGTCCGACAAGTTCGAGGGCCAGCTGGCCAAGCTCAACGGCGTCATCCCCAACAAGGAGTCGCTGCAGAGCAACCTCAAGGGCAACGCCCCCGCCGAGGCCGCCGCTCCGGCCGCCGCCGTCGGCGGCACCACGCCGCTGATCCCCGAGTGGGCCGCGGTCGAGAACGACCCCAACCCGATCAAGACGTACCTGACCGCCGTCCTGAACGGCAAGTCCCCGGCCGACGCCGCCAAGCAGGTCGAGGGCGAGTTCAACAAGCGCCTGGCGCAGCAGCAGTAGAAGCGCAAGCACTCCCACCGGAGCGGGGACCGGCCGTACGACGGTCCCCGCCCCGGCGTTGAACAGGCCGAGAAGAGAGATCGCGAGCATGACCGTGCAGACCGAACGGCCGCCCTCCGGCCCGGCGGACGTCCGCAAAGCGGACGACGGAGGCCCCGGCGGGCAGAAAACGAGAGCCGCGTCGCGCGCCGGCGCGCTCGCCCCGTACCTGTTGCTGCTGCCCGCCTGCGTGGCCACCGTGCTGCTGCTGGGCTGGCCGCTGCTCAAGGACGTACTGCTGTCGTTCCAGAACCTCAACATGGCGCAGCTGATCCAGCACGTCACCGAGTGGAACGGCGTCGACAACTACAAGGAGACCCTCACCAGCGAGGACTTCTGGCGGGTCACCCTCCGCTCGATCGTGTTCACGGCGGTCAACGTCGTCCTGATCATGGTCGTGGGCACGCTGATCGGCCTGCTGCTCGCCCGCCTCGGCTCGCGGATGCGGTTCACCCTGATGGTCGGCCTGGTGCTGGCCTGGGCGATGCCCCCGGTCGCGGCGACCACGGTCTACCAGTGGCTGTTCGCCCAGCGCTTCGGTGTCGTCAACTGGGTGCTGGACAAGCTCGGCTGGCACTCCATGGCCGACTACAGCTGGACCAGCAGCCAGATGTCGACGTTCTTCGTCGTCATCCTGCTGATCGTGTGGATGTCCATCCCGTTCGTCGCGATCAGCCTCTACGCGGCGACCACCACCATCCCGAAGGAGCTCTACGAGGCCGCGTCCCTCGACGGCGCCGGCGCCTGGCGGAGCTTCACCACGGTCACCCTGCCGTTCCTGCGGCCGTTCCTGCTGGCCACGACGTTCCTGGAGATCATCTGGGTCTTCAAGGCGTTCGTCCAGGTCTTCACCTTCAACGGCGGCGGTCCCGACCGTCTCACCGAGATCCTGCCCGTCTACGCCTACGTCGAGGGCGTCGGCAACCAGCACTACGGCATGGGCGCGGCGATCGCCGTCCTGACCATCCTGATCCTGCTGGGCCTGACCGCCTACTACCTCCGGATCGTGCTCAAGCAAGAGGAGGACGAGCTGTGAAGCGCTCGCTCATCGGCCGACTGTGGCCCAACGTCACGGCCGTCGTCCTGTTCCTCGGCTTCGTCTTCCCCGTCTACTGGATGTTCGCCACGGCCTTCAAGCCGACCGGCGACATCGTCTCGGAGAACCCCGTCTGGTTCCCGACCGACGTCACCTTCGAGCACTTCCGGACGGCGGTCGACGTCGACCACTTCTGGACATACGTCACCAACTCGCTGACCGTCACCGTCCTGGCCGTCGTCTTCTCCCTGGTCATCGCGCTGGCCGGCTCCTTCGCCCTCGCCCGTATGCGGTTCAGGGGGCGGCGCCACTTCATCATCGTCTTCATGCTGGCCCAGATGGCGCCCTGGGAAGTCATGATCATCGCGATGTACATGATCGTGCGGGACGCGTCGATGCTGAACAGCCTCGTACCGCTGACGCTCTTCTACACGATGATGATCCTCCCCTTCACCATCCTGACGCTGCGCGGCTTCGTGGCCGCCGTGCCGAAGGAGCTGGAGGAGTCGGCGATGGTCGACGGCTGCACCCGGCGCCAGGCGTTCCGCCGGGTCATCCTGCCGCTGCTCGCGCCGGGACTGATGTCCACCTCGCTGTTCGGATTCATCACCGCCTGGAACGAGTTCGCCCTGGTCCTGGTGCTCAACAAGGACGCCGAGGCACAGACCCTGCCGCTGTGGCTCTCCCGGTTCCAGACCCAGTTCGGCGACGACTGGGGTGCGACCATGGCCGCGTCATCGCTCGTCTCCGTTCCGATCCTGATCCTCTTCGTCTTCCTGCAGCGCAAGGCCGTCAGCGGCCTCACCGCGGGCGCCGTGAAGGGATAACGCCACCCGATGACGACATTCACCACCGGCACCGACACCCTCACCCGGGACGCGCTGGCCGTGCTCCAGCCCGGCTTCGCCGGTACCACCGCGCCCGACTGGGTGCGCCGCCGGCTCGGCGAGGGCCTCGCCTCCGTCGCGCTCTTCGGCCGCAACGTCACCACGGCCGAGCAGGTCACCGCCCTCACCGCGCAGCTGCGGGCCGAGCGGGACGACCTGCTGGTGGCCATCGACGAGGAGAGCGGCGACGTCACCCGCCTGGAGGTCCGCACCGGTTCCTCCTTCCCCGGCAACCACGCGCTCGGCGCGGTCGACGACACCGGCCTGACCCGGGGCGTCGCCCGCGAACTGGGCCGCCGGCTCGCCGAGTGCGGGGTCAACTTCAACTGGGCGCCGTCCGCCGACGTCAACGCCAACCCCGACAACCCGGTGATCGGCGTCCGCTCCTTCGGCCGGGACACCGCCCTGGTCGCCCGGCACACCGCCGCCTACGTGGAGGGCCTGCAGTCCACCGGCGTCGCCGCCTGCACCAAGCACTTCCCCGGCCACGGCGACACCAGCGTCGACTCCCACCACGCGATCCCGCACATCGACCTCGACGCCACCACGCTGCACGAGCGTGAACTGCAGCCGTTCCGGGCGGCGATCGCGGCCGGCACCCGTGCCGTCATGAGCGCCCACATCCGGGTGCCGGTCCTCGACCCGGACCGCCCGGCCACGCTCTCCCGGCGCATTCTCACCGACCTGCTGCGCGGCGAACTCGGCTACGAGGGCCTGATCGTCACCGACGGCATGGAGATGCAGGCCATCTCCGGCACGTACGGGCTCGAGAAGGGCGTCGTCCTGGCCATCGCCGCCGGCGCCGATGCGATCTGCGTGGGCGGCGGGCTGTGCGACGAGGACACGGTGCAGAGCCTGCAGGACGCGCTGGTGTCCGCCGTGCGCTCCGGCGAACTGCCCGAGGAGCGGCTCGCCGACGCCGCGGCCCGGGTGCGCTCCCTCGCCGAATGGACCGCCCGGGTACGCCGCTCCCCGGCCGCGACGGCCGACCCCGAGCCGGAGATCGGCCTCAAGGCGGCCCGCCGCGCGGTGACCGTCACCCGCGCCGGGGCCTCGGCGCCGGTCACCGGGCCGGTGTACGTGGCCACCTTCAACCCGGCCCCGAACATCGCCGTGGGCGACGAGACCCCCTGGGGTGTCGGCGCGGAGCTGGAGCGGCTGCTCCCGGGCACCGCCACGGGCAGCTTCACCGGCGCCGACGCCGGCGACGAGGCGCTGAAGGCCGCGGCCGGCCGGCGTGTCGTCGCCGTGGTCCGCGACGAGCACCGGCACCCGTGGATGCGCACGGCGGTGGACGCCCTGCTCGCCGCCGACCCGGAGACCGTGGTGGTGGAGATGGGTGTACCCCAGTCCCCGCCGCGCGGCGCCCCGCACATCGCCACCCACGGCGCGGCACGCGTCTGCGGCGTGGCGGCGGCGGAGGCGGTCGTCGGTCAGGGGTAGATCTTCTTCCCCTCGGCGAGCATGGCGACGAACTTCTCGATGCGGGACGCCCGGGTCGCGGGCCGCTTGGCCTCCTCGATGCGGTGGAGGATCGCGTAGCGGTTGCGGCTGTCGAGGGTGCCGAAGAAGTCGCGGGCGCCGGGTGCCGCGTCCAGCGCGGCCCGCAGGTCGTCGGGGACGGTCGCCTTGCTCTGGCTCGCGTACGCGGCCTCCCAGCGGCCGTCCGCCTGCGCCCGCTCCACCTCGCGCAGTCCGGGCGGCCGCATGCGTCCTCGCTCGATGAGATCGAGGGCCTTCTGGCGGTTGACCGCCGACCAGCGGCTGCGCGGGCGGCGCGGGGTGAAGCGCTGGAGCCAGTGGGTGTCGTCGAGCCCCTTCTTGTGGCCGTCGATCCAGCCGTAGCAGAGCGCCGACTCCAGGGCGGTGGCGTAGTCGATCCCGGGGATCGAGGACCCCTTGCGCGGGATCCTCAGCCACAGTCCTTCGGTCTCACCGTGGTGTTCCTCCAGCCACGCCTCCCAGGCCTCCTGCGTCTCGAACTCGCCCACCGGTCCCACGACACGGTCCCCGTCACCAGCCATGCGCCCATGCAACCGGCTCGGGCGCTCACCGGTCAACGCGGGCGCCGACCCGGGCGTTCACCGCCCTGTCGCCGGTCCAGCCACTTGAGCATGGCCTGGTTCGTTTCTTCCGGCTTCTCCTGCTGGATCCAATGACCGCAATCCAGACTGACCACTTCCACATCCGGCACGAACTCCGTCAGTCTTTCAGACCTCGCGATCACATCGCGGTCGCCGTAGATCATGAGGGTGGGCTGTTGGATGATCGGGTCCACGTCCGCCAACAGGCGCCAGTTGCGGTCCAGGTTTCTGTACCAATTCACACTGGCCGTGAACCCAGAAGCTTCGAAAGCGGAGACGAGAACAGCCAGTTCACTGTCGCTCATGACGGGATCACCGAGTGGCGTTTCCGCTTCGGCGAGTTCGATCAACGCCATACCCGGCCCGGGCTCCCTGGGGGGCTCGTTCTTCCGGTACAGGTTGCGAAGGAACCGGCAGGTGTTGTCTTCGAACACGGCGTCCGCGACGCCTGGCTGCCGATTGAAGTGGACGAAATAGAAGTCGCCGCCAAGCATGTCCTCCATGGACTCGATCCAGGGCTTCTCTCCGCGCTCCTGATAAGGCAGGCTCAGGTTGATCACCTTGCTCACACGGTCCGGATGCAACAGGGTCAGTCCCCAGACGACGAACGCGCCCCAGTCGTGACCGACGAAGGTGGCGTCTTCGTATCCGTAGTGGTCGAGGAGTGCGACGAGGTCGCCCGACAGGTGCTCGATGTCATAGTCCGTCACTTCGGCCGGGCGGGACGAATTGCCGTAACCACGCTGGTTCGGTGCGATGACGTGGTAGCCGGCTGCGGCGAGGGCGGGCATCTGGTGGCGCCAGGAGAAGGCGTGCTCCGGCCAGCCATGGCAGAGCACGATGGGCTTTCCCGCGTTCTCTCGGCCTGCTTCGAAGACTTCGAGTTCCACTCCGTTGACCGGAATGAGGGTGGGCTTGGGAAAATCGGCTGGATGGAACATCCTCGGTGAGGTCATAGCGCCATCCTGCCGCCCGAAACCGGTCACCCCATGACCGGTTTATGTGACAGTTTTGTCGGCATGCGAACCGACCGGCTGGTGGCCATCCTCCTCATGCTGCAACGGCGCGAGCAGGTCACGGCAGCAGAGGTCTCCCGAGAGCTGGAGGTCTCCGAGCGCACCGCCCGCCGCGACCTCGACGCCCTCGCCATGGCCGGGGTGCCCGTGTACTCCGTGCAGGGCCGAGGCGGCGGCTGGCGCCTCGTGGGCGGCGCCCGTACCGACCTGTCCGGGTTGACCGCGAGTGAGGCCCGCGCCCTGTTCCTGGCCGTCGGCCCGGCGTCGGCCGCGACGCCGGCCGTGAGAGCGGCTCTGCGCAAGCTCGTCCATGCTCTGCCGGAGCCCTTCCGGGTGCAGGCCGAGGCAGCAGCGTCGTCGCTGGTCATCGACCCGCAACAATGGGGGGCGAGCCGCGTGGAGCACCGGCCGCCCCGCTTCCTCGACGCACTCCAGGACGCGGTGATCCGCGGCGTCCAGGTGCGGCTCGGCTACGTCGACAGCAAAGGCGTCGACACCCGGAGAACCGTCCACCCGCTGGGCATCGTCGCCAAAGGCCCGGCGTGGTACCTCGTCTCCAGCACCGAGACCGGCCGACGGACCTTCCGGATCGACCGCGTGTCGTCCGTCGACCCGACCGACGATCCCGTGCACCGGCCCGAGGACTTCGACCTCGCCGAGAGCTGGCGCGAGATCGCCGACGAGGTCGACCGCCGACGAACGCCGCTGGAGATCCAGGCGGTATGCACACCCCGCGGGACAGGCATACTCCGGATGGCGCTCGGCGACCGGCTCGACGTGGGGGGCTCCACGACCGACGGCCGCATCGAGGTCGTGATCCGCGGCCACAGCGAGTACATGCTCGCCGGCGAGCTCGCCGGGCTGGTCGAATGGATCGAGGTGACCGGCCCTCCGGGTGTCCGGGACCACCTGGCCGCGATCGGCAACGCGCTCGTCGAACGCTACGGCTGACCGCGCACCAGCGCGTTCCGCTCACCAGCGTGGGTCCGGCAGGCGCCCGGTCACGACGTCGGCGGGTCCGCCGGCTTGGCTCGCTGCGGGTGGACCGTCTCATGCCGGACCAGCATCGCCACGCACTCGGCGATCTTCCGGGCGCGCGTCTCGGCCCGCTTGACGGCATTGACCCGGCTGATGAGGGCGAAGCGGTTGGTCCTGGTGAGCACCTCGAACATCGCCTGCGCCGCTGGGTCGGCGGCGATCGCGGCTCGCAGGTCGGCCGGTACCTCCGCTTCCGATGACGGCGCATAGGCGGCCGTCCACCGCCCGTCGGCCTTCGCGGCGTCCACCGCGGCGCGGCCGGCGGGCAGCATCAGGCCGGCCGCCTCCAACCGGGCCACGTTGGCGACGTTGCGCTGGGACCAGACGCTGCGGGGCCGACGCGGGGTGAACCGCCTCCAGGAACTCCCCTCGTCGCGCTTGCGGGCCTGCCCGTCGATCCAGCCGAAGCACAGTGCCTCGTCGACCGCCTGCTGCCAGGTCAGCGTGGTGACGGAGCCGCCCTTCCTGGTCAGGGCGAGCCACACGCCAGGAGAGGTGGTGTGGTTGGCCAGCAGCCACGCGCGCAGCGCCGCGCCGTCAGCGACGATCAGCTCATCCAGCTCGGTTCCGGTCACCACCGCAGGCTAGTACCGCAACGGTGGCCTCCTGGACGTCGTGCTGACCATGAACAACGGCTACCCGGCCGACAAGGCCATGGCCCTGAGCGCGCAGGACGTCCGTTGTGAGCGGCAGCGCGATGGCGGAGCGTGTCGTATTGGGCCGAACGGGTGACCATGCGTAAGAATTGCCCGATGCAGACTGCCAGTGCGACAGGGGACGGAGCATGCCGGTGAGCAGCCACGATGTCACCGACGAACAGTGGGAGGGGCTCGCCCAGGTCGTCCCGCTGCGGGGCCGCGACGCGTGGCCGTCCGCGGTGGGCCACCGCGCCCTGCCCGAGGCCGAGACGGAGGCGCGACGCCGCTTCGTCGTCCTGCGCGTGAACGTCTTCGCGGACGCCCGCGACGTCGCCGAGACCCTGATGTCAGGGATACCCGTGCTGCTGGACCTGACGGGCGCGGAGGCCGACGTCGCCAAACGCGTCCTGGACTTCAGCACGGGCGTCGTCTTCGGCCTGGCCAGCGGAATGCACCGGGTCGACCGCAACGTCTTCCTCCTGACCCCGTCCGGCACGGAGGTCACGGGGCTGATGGAGGGGATGGGGATCACGGGGGCGTGAGCGCAGGGGCGCGCACGGTCCACGGGGGCGCGAGCGGCCACCGGACCCACGCCGCCCGATCGTAGGAAGGCCGCCCGGGCGGAACGGTTCGCCCCGCATCGCATCCCCTAGCGTCCCGCACATGACCTCGCCACCCCTGTCCTGCCCGGGCACGCCCCCGCCTCCCATGCCGTCGGCCGGGAGCGCGCCCGCCGCGAGCACCGCCCCCGGCACGCGGCCCGGTCTGCCGCGGGTGACCGAGCTGCTGCTCTCCGCGTTCGCCGGGCACCGTGGGGCCGCGCTTCCCCTGGGGGATCTCACGTTGATCACCGGGCCCAGCGGCAGCGGCAAGACCAGTGCGCTGCGGGCGTACGAGGCGCTCGCCCGGCTCGGCGGCGGGGCCGCACTGGAGGAGGTCTTCCCCGAGCCCGGCGGATGCGTACCGGAACGGGCCCGTTCCGACGCCCAGCACCGCCGTGGTTTCCGGATCGGCTGTACCGCCGACGGCCCCGGGGGGCCGGTCCGGCTGGAGGTCGCCGTCCAGGCGGAACCCGACCTGCGGATCGTGGGGGAGCGGCTGACGGCCGACGGGCTGGTCCTGCTGGAGACCGCGCTGCGCGATCCCCGTCGGCGCGCCGTGCAGGCGGCCTGGTACACGGCGGGAGCCACCCCGGTCACCCGGGCCCCGTTGCCGGACGACCGGCTCGGCACCGCGCTGCTGCCGCTGCGGGTCGCCGGCAAGACCCCCGGGCAGCGCCAGGTGCTCGCCGCCGCCGAGCAGATGGTCGTCGCGCTGCGCTCCGTCTTCCCCTGCGACCCCCGCCCCGACCGGATGCGCGGGCCCGTGCCGGCCGGGTCCGGCCGGCTGCTCGGCGGCTGCGACAACCTCGCCGACGTGCTGTGGCGCACCCGCACCGAGTGCGGACGCCGGCATGCGCTCCTCGTCGACGCGGTGCGCGCCGGCTGCGCCGGGCCGGTCGCCGATCTGCTCGCCGAGCCGTACGACGCCGGCCGTCTGGTCCGCGCCCTGCTGGACCGGGGCGACGGCACCCGCACCGAACTGCGGCGCCTCGGCGACGGAGAGCTGCGCTACACCGCCCTCGCGCTGGTGCTGCTCACCGGCCCCGGAGTGCTGGAGACCGACGTGCCCGGCGAGGTCCCGGCCGCGCTCCGCACCCTCACGGTCCTCGCCGACGGTCTGGACCGCTCCCTCGACCCCGGCCAGCGCACGCACCTGCTCCGGCTGGCGGCGCGGATGTGCGAGCGCGGGCACATCCGGCTGGCCGGTGCGGTGAGCGACGCCTCCTGGGCCGCGGCGGTGCCCGGAGTGACGGTGGTACACCTGGACCGTGACTGATCCGTACGACGACGAGACCCCGCGCGAGCACCTCGACCTCGCCGGACTCCAGCGCCGCCTCGCCGAGTTCGCCGCCGCGCGCGACTGGCAGCCGTACCACACCCCCAAGAACCTCGTCGCCGCGCTCAGCGTGGAGGCCTCCGAACTCCTTGAGATCTTCCAGTGGCTGACGCCCGAGGAGTCGGCCCGTGTCATGGACGACCCGGACACCGCGCACCGCGTCACCGACGAGGTCGCCGACGTCCTCGCCTATCTCCTCCAGCTGTGCGAGGTCCTCGGGGTCGACCCGCTGTCGGCGCTCGCCGCCAAGATCGACCGCAACGAGCACAGGTTCCCGGCCGGGAGGCCCCGCCCCGCGTCCCCGTGAAGGAGCCCGAGGGAGATACGGAGGAGTCGACGACTCCGTTTTCACTCTCCGTGTTCTAAAAGTCGACCTCCTCCGAATTGTTGTCCACAGATTTCGGTCTTCCTCTGGCTTTTTGTCTCACGCCCCCTCACTCTGGGTAGTGAGCAGGAGAGTTCAACGGATGCGGACGCGTGGGCAGCGCGTCGGACAGACGGGGGCAGCGCATGGACGCTGTGCGGCTCATCGTGACGAGCAGAAGGGCCCTGGCCGCGAGCCGGGGCGTACCGGAGCTGCTGACCGAGGTGTGGCAGGCGCAAGCCCTGGCGCAGGCGATAGGAAGCCGGCTCGCGGTCGCCGGGCCGCCCGAACTGCGCGGCGAGGCACTGGGGTTGACGGAGCTGGCGGGCCGCGGCTGCGGAGTGCTGGGCACCCGGGAGTTCGGTCCGGGCGAACTGCGCGCGGCCCAGCTCACCGAACTGGGCGAGGCCCGCCAGTCCCTGATGTACCTCGGCGGGCTGCTCGGCGAGGTCGGTATCGCCCTCGTGGGCATCGCCTGCTCCGTCGACGACGAGGCGACGTACTGGCAGTGCATGGAGGCCATCGACGCGGCGGACGAGTCCCGGGACCGCGTCCTGGAGATGCTCCGCAGACTGGCGGACCGCGAGGAGGTCTTACCGGAGCGGGAGGCCGGTTGACCCCACCGACCTCCCGCGCCGCCGGTTCAGCGACCCTCGTCCTCCCCCACCGCACCGGCAGCGACGCCGTCGGCTCCACCTCCCCGCCCCGGCCCCGCCGCCTGCAGATCCGCGTCCAGTGCCGACAGGTCCGCGTTCAGCGCCGCCATCAGCTCCTCCATCTGCCGCAACAGCCCCTTCGGCGGCCCCGCGGCCACCCCGCCCTGCTGCGGCACGCTCTCTTCGGACATGACGGCCTCCCCGGCCCCTGGTCCCTGCGGACCGACACCATGACACCCCGGCGCACACCGCCCGGAGCGGGAGCCGGGCGCTCCGGCTCCGCCCGAGCCAACGATCTTCACCGGAACCGGTCACACCGCACCCCCCGGCCCGCCCCGATTTCACCCGACCGTGGCCCGGGCCACGCCGGAGAGCGGGCACGGCCGCCCCCGCGCGCGAGCGTGCAGGATGGAGACATGGATCTTCGCATCTTCACCGAGCCCCAGCAGGGGGCCACCTACGACACCTTGCTCACCGTCGCCAAGGCCACCGAGGACCTGGGCTTCGACGCCTTCTTCCGCTCCGACCACTACCTCAGCATGGGCTCCTCGGACGGCCTGCCCGGCCCCACCGACGCCTGGATCACCCTGGCCGGCCTGGCCCGCGAGACCCGGCGGATCCGCCTCGGCACCCTGATGACCGCGGGCACCTTCCGCCTCCCGGGCGTGCTCGCCATCCAGGTCGCCCAGGTCGACCAGATGTCCGGCGGCCGCGTCGAACTGGGCCTGGGCGCCGGCTGGTTCGAGGAGGAGCACAAGGCGTACGGCATCCCCTTCCCGAAGGAGAAGTTCGCCCGCCTCGAGGAACAGCTGGAGATCGTCACCGGCCTGTGGGCCACCGAACCCGGCCGGACCTTCGACCACCACGGCACGTACTACGACCTCACCAGGTCCCCCGCGCTCCCCAAGCCCGCCCAGGCCAAGGTGCCGGTGCTCATCGGCGGCCACGGCGCGAAGCGCACCCCGCGCCTCGCGGCCCGGTACGCGGACGAGTTCAACATGCCCTTCGCCTCCATCGAGGACACCGAGCGCCAGTTCGCCCGGGTCCGTGACGCCGCCCGGGAAGCCGGCCGCGACCCCGACGACCTCGTCTACTCCAACGCCCTCGTCGTCTGCGTGGGCAAGGACGACCAGGAGGTCGCCCGCCGCGCCGCCGCGATCGGCCGCGAGGTCGAGGAGCTCAGGGCCAACGGGCTGGCGGGCTCCCCGGCGGAGGCCGTCGACAAGATCGGCCGCTACGCGGAGACCGGATCCCGGCGCATCTACCTCCAGGTCCTCGACCTCTCCGACCTCGACCACCTGGAGCTGATCTCCTCCCAGGTCCAGTCCCAGTTGCCGTAGGGCACGTTCGGCGGGCAGGACCGCACCCACCGGGACGGCCCCGCCCGCCGTCGGCGCCCCGAAAATCCTCGAACACCGCGGCCCCTTCCCCCGTACGCTGACCGGACGCGCCGGAATCCCGGCGTGTATCCGCAGCTCAGAAGGTGTTCGAGGGGCAACCACCGTGTTCCTGACGATCAGTACCACCGGCACCGCACAGCGCCCGGCGACCGACCTCGGTTTCCTGTTGCACAAGCATCCCGAGAAGGCGCAGGCGTTCTCCACCTCCTACGGCAGAGCGCACGTCCTCTACCCCGAGGCCGACGACCGGCGCTGCACGGCGGCGCTGCTGCTCGAGGTGGACGCGGTGGCACTGGTCAGGCGCGGCAAGGGCAAGGGCCGCGGCGGCGCACCCGACGCCGCGCTCGCGCAGTACGTCAACGACCGGCCGTACGCGGCCTCCTCCCTGCTCGCCGTCGCGCTGAGCGGCGTCTTCTCCAGCGCGATGCGCGGGGTGTGCAACGCCCGGCCGGAGCTCCCGGGACAGCCGCGCCCGCTGCGCATCGAGGTGCCCGCGCTGCCCGCGCGCGGCGGCCCCGAACTCGTCCGCCGGCTCTTCGAACCGCTCGGCTGGGCGGTCACCGCGGAGCCCGTGCCGCTGGACAGCGCGTTCCCGCAGTGGGGTGATTCGCGCTACATACGCCTGGTCCTGGACGCGGACACGCTCACCGTCGCCGAGGCGCTGCGCCACCTCTACGTCCTGCTCCCCGTCCTCGACGACGCCAAGCACTACTGGGTCTCCTCCGACGAGGTCGACAAGCTGCTGCGGGCCGGCGAGGGCTGGCTGCCGGGACATCCCGAGCAGAAGCTGATCACCAGCCGCTACCTCTCCCGCCGCTGGTCACTGACCCGGCAGGCCATGGACAGGCTGGAGCTGGTCCGGCTGGCAGAGGCGGACGACAGCGAGGTCGAGGACATCGACAACGCCGTCGGGGCGGAGGCCGAGCAGGAGGAGAAGCCGACGCCGCTCGCCGTGCAGCGGCGGGAGGCGATCCTCGCCGCGCTGCGCGCCTCGGGCGCCGCACGGGTGCTCGACCTCGGCTGCGGCCAGGGACAGTTGGTGCAGCAGCTCCTCAGGGACCCGTCCTTCACCGAGATCGTCGGCGTCGACGTGTCGATGCGGGCGCTCACCATCGCCTCCCGGCGGCTGAAGCTGGACCGCATGGGGGAGCGGCAGGCGTCGCGTGTACGCCTCTTCCAGGGCTCGCTCGCCTACACCGACAAGCGGCTCAAGGGGTATGACGCCGCCGTGCTCAGCGAGGTGATCGAGCACCTCGACCTGCCCCGGCTGCCCGCCCTGGAGTACGCGGTGTTCGGCGCGGCCCGCCCCCGGACGGTCGTCGTGACCACCCCCAACGTCGAGTACAACGTGCGCTGGGAGAGCCTGCCGGCCGGCCATGTCCGCCACGGCGACCACCGCTTCGAGTGGACCCGTGCGGAGTTTTGCGCCTGGGCGGAGAAGGTGGCCGGACGGCACGGCTACCACGTCGATCTCCTGCCCGTCGGGCCGGACGACCCCGAGGTCGGACCGCCCACTCAGATGGCCGTGTTCGTGACCGGGACCGTGCAGGAGGCGAAGGCCGCATGACCAGCGAAGCCACTTCGACGACACCGGGCCGCAGCCTGCCCGTCACCGACCTCTCCCTCGTGGTGCTCATCGGCGCCTCCGGCTCGGGCAAGTCCACCTTCGCCCGGCGCCACTTCAAGCCCACCGAGGTCCTCTCCTCGGACTTCTGCCGCGGCCTGGTCGCCGACGACGAGAACGACCAGAGCGCCTCCCGTGACGCCTTCGACGTGCTGCACTACATCGCCGGCAAGCGACTCGCCGCCGGCCGCCGCACCGTCGTCGACGCCACCAGCGTCCAGCAGGACGCCAGGCGGCAGCTGATCGACCTGGCGAAGCGGTACGACGTCCTGCCCATCGCCATCGTGCTCGACGTGCCCGAGCAGGTGTGCGCCGAGCGCAACGCGGCCCGCACCGACCGCGCCGACATGCCGCGCCGGGTCATCCAGCGCCACACCCGGGAACTGCGCCGCTCGCTGCGCCACCTGGAGCGCGAGGGCTTCCGCAAGGTGCACGTGCTGCGCGGCGTGGAGGAGGTCGAGCACGCCACCGTCGTCACGGAGAAGAGGTTCAACGACCTCACCCACCTCACCGGGCCCTTCGACATCATCGGCGACGTGCACGGCTGCTCCGCCGAGCTGGAGGCGCTGCTCGGCAAGCTCGGCTACGCCGACGGCTCGCACCCCGAGGGCCGCACCGCCGTCTTCGTCGGCGACCTCGTCGACCGCGGCCCGGACAGCCCCGCCGTGCTGCGCCGCGTGATGGCCATGGTGAAGTCGGGCGACGCGCTGTGCGTGCCCGGCAACCACGAGAACAAGTTCGGCCGGTACCTCAAGGGCCGCAAGGTGCAGCACACCCACGGGCTCGCCGAGACCATCGAGCAGATGGACGGCGAGAGCGAGGAGTTCCGCGCCGAGGTACGGCAGTTCGTCGAGGGCCTCGTCAGCCACTACGTGCTCGACGGCGGCAGGCTCGTGGTCTGCCACGCCGGTCTGCCGGAGAAGTACCACGGCCGCACCTCCGGCCGGGTCCGCAGCCACGCCCTGTACGGCGACACCACCGGCGAGACCGACGAGTTCGGCCTGCCCGTGCGCTACCCGTGGGCCGAGGACTACCGCGGCCGGGCGGCCGTCGTCTACGGACACACCCCCGTCCCCGAGGCCACCTGGCTCAACAACACCATCTGCCTGGACACCGGCGCGGTGTTCGGCGGCAAGCTCACCGCGCTGCGCTGGCCGGAGCGGGAACTGGTCGACGTACCGGCCGAGCGGGTCTGGTACGAGCCGGCCCGCCCGCTGCGCACGGAAGCTCCCGGCGGCCACGAGGGGCGTCCGCTGGACCTGGCGGACGTGCACGGCCGCCGCGTGGTCGAGACCCGGCACGCGGGCCGGGTGTCCGTCCGCGAGGAGAACGCCGCCGCGGCCCTGGAGGTCATGAGCCGCTTCGCGATCGACCCGCGTCTGCTGCCGTACCTGCCGCCGACCATGGCACCCACCGCCACCTCGCACCTCGACGGCTACCTGGAGCACCCGGCGGAGGCCTTCGCCCAGTACGAGCGGGACGGTGTCGCGCGGGTGGTCTGCGAGGAGAAGCACATGGGCTCCCGCGCGGTCGCCCTGGTCTGCCGCGACGCTGCCGTGGCCGCCGAGCGCTTCGGCGTCGTCGGCGGCGGTACCGGCTCGCTGTACACCCGTACGGGCCGCCCCTTCTTCGACGACGCCTCCGTCACGGAGGAGATCCTCGGCCGGCTGCGCACGGCGGTCACCGAGGCGGGCCTGTGGCACGAGCTCGGGACGGACTGGATCCTGCTGGACGCCGAACTGATGCCGTGGTCCCTGAAGGCGTCCGGCTTGCTGCGCTCGCAGTACGCCGCGGTCGGCGCCGCCTCCGGGGCGGTGTTCCCGGGCGCCCTGGCCGCGCTGGAGGCCGCGGGGGCCCGCGGTGTGGACGTGGGCGACCTGCTGGACCGCCAGCGCGAGCGCGCGGCGTCCGCCTCGGCGTTCACCGACGCCTACCGCCGCTACTGCTGGACCACCGACGGCCTGGACGGCGTGCGCCTGGCGCCGTTCCAGATCCTCGCCGTCCAGGGCCGGAGCCTCGCCGCCCTGCCCCACGACCAGCAGCTCGCACTGCTCGACCGCATGGTCGAGCACGACGCCACCGGCCTGCTGCAGACCACCCGCCGCCTCTACGTCGACACGGCCGACCCCGAGTCGGTGCGGGCCGGCGTCGACTGGTGGCTGGAGATGACCGGACGCGGCGGCGAGGGCATGGTCGTCAAGCCCGTCGGTGCCCTGGTCCGCGACGCCTCGGGCCGCCTGGTGCAGCCCGGCATCAAGTGCCGGGGCCGCGAGTACCTGCGGATCATCTACGGTCCCGAGTACACCCGGCCGGAGAACCTGGATCGCCTGCGCAACCGCTTCCTGAACCACAAGCGGTCCCTCGCGATCCGCGAGTACGCGCTGGGCCTGGAGGCCCTGGACCGGCTGGCCGAGGGCGAGCCCCTGTGGCGCATCCACGAGCCGGTCTTCGCCGTCCTGGCCCTGGAGTCGGAACCGGTCGACCCCCGCCTGTAACCGACCGGCCTGCGCCGGAACTCTCCGCGGGCACCTGCCCGCAGGCGGGGGCCAGGCAGCACAGTTCCGCCCCCGCGGGCCGGGTTGGTGCGGGTTGCACGCGCCCCGCCGCGCCGCTTCGGCAGTGGCGCCCGCGGAGGGCTCGCCGGCCCCGCCTTCGCACGCCGCCGCCCCGACGGGCTGTGCCGGGGCTTCGGGGCGGCTGCCGGGGGGCCGTCGGCGGTGCGCGCGGGCGGCGCCGGGTTGCTGCGGTGGGGGGTTCGCAGTGTGCCGTCGCTGGATCCGCCCGCCGGGGTCTGCACGTCGCAGCCCGGACGGGGGATCGCCGCGTGCGTGTGCCGGGACGGCGGTTGCCGTTCACGTGGGAATTCGGCCAAGGTGTCACCCCTGCGGGCGATCCTGGCCGGAGGGCGACGTTCCGACCTCATTCGTCCCTGGTTAACCGCTGGTTGCCGTGCTAACTTCGCTGATCGGTCAGGCAGGCGAACCGGCTCAGGGGGAAAGTCGGTGACAACGGACACAGGGCTCGGTGAATCCGAGCGTGCGCGGGGCAGCCGGGTGCTCCTGGGGCTGACCAACGCCCTGTGCGACCTCGGCTGCATGGAGGACGCGCAAGGGCGTCTGCACTTCGCCGTGGTGCTGGGCGATCTGCTGGGCACCCAGGTCGACCTCCGCGGCGTCAAGTTACGGGAGGACGTCGTCCTTCTCGTGCGCGCGGCGCTGAACACGGCGGGCGGCGAACGCGTACTGGTCGAAGTGGTCCGGATCCTCGAAGGCGACCTGGCGGGCGACGAACTCGACCGCGTGCTCGACGGGCTGCTCGACCGGCCCCCGGCACCGACCGGACCGCCCGAGATCCTCGCGGGCCCCGCCGTCTCCCGGGACGACGAGCGGAGCGCCCGCGCCGTCCTCGCCCGGGGCGAGTTACCCGCCACGCGCCTGCGCGACGCCCTCGTCGAGGAACTCAACGGCCTCGACCTCCCCACGGGGCTGACCCCGGATCAGCTCTTCTCCCACGTCCTCGGCTGGACCGCGCAGCTGGACGGGCTCCCGCCCGCCGTGCTCCTCGTCGACCACGCCGCCCGGCTCGCCGCCACCCCGGCCCATCGCACCGCCCTGGCCGGCTGGGCCGACGACTGGGCCCGCCGGGCCGGACTGACCGAGCAGCTGGAGGAACGCCGGCAGGCCGCCCCCACGACCCCGGGCGACCCGGACATACCGTGTTGCCTCGTCATCGCCGTGGAACCGGCGCGGGACGGTACCCGCGACATCGTCGTACGTCCCTGGCTCAACACCGTCCCGGGGCACTGGAACCCCCAGCCGGGGGAACCCGCCTACACCACCCTGGACGACCTCGGCATCGCCGTAGGACAGGCGCTGCGACAGGGCACCCGGCTCTGGACGGCACAGCGCGAGCCGGACACGAGAGGACGCCGGCCCCCACCGCCGTACATCGAGTTCGTCCTCCCCTACGACCTGCTCAACCACGACGTCGCCGGCCTGACGCACCGGGTCGGGGACGGCCAGCCGCTGCCGCTCAGCCTCAAGTACGGCGTGCATCTGCGCAGTCTGGAGCGGATGTGCTCGGACGACACCGTGATCCGCGACCAGTGGCAACAGCGCTGGCGCACGCTGCGGGAGCAGGGCGTCGCCGTCCACGGATGGCGGGAACGGGACGGTTCCCGGCTGGATGCGTGGCAGGCGGGCCTCGCCGGGGAAACAAGACATACGGCGGTCGTACTGGACGCGCCCAGCGACACCCGTGCCCTGGCGGCGCTCAAGGCCGCCATCGCGGAAGGGATAGGGCTCGCCGTATGGGACCGCAGAGGAGTCTTCGCCGAGGAGCGACGAGAGGTGGTGACCGCCTTGTTCGCCGCCGCCCAGACCCCGTCACGCATACCGACCGCCGTGCATCTGCTGCGCAGGAACGCCGAGAGTGACGGGCAGGGGCCGGGCGAACTGCTCGGCCGCCACATCGGATTCTTCTGGGACGACCCCACCCGGCCGATCGACTTCCAGCCCACCGATCCCGGCGATCTCGCCGACGAGGAGGCGACCGCATGACCGCGCAGGAGCAGACGGCCCCCAACGGCTGGCGGGTGTTCCACGGCACGGGCAGGGAACCGGCCGTCCCGCCCGCGCTGCCGCAGCCGCCGCCCTGGCGCACGTTCGGCGGCGGTCCGCCCCGTCCGGTGCCGCCCGCCGACACCCAGGCCGCCGTGCGCCGCCTCGGTCCCGGCGACATGGCGCCGCAGCTGGGCGAGGAGGAGATCGACGTCGTCAACTCGGCCCTGCTGCTGCGGCGGCCGCTGCTGATCACGGGCCCGCCCGGAGTCGGCAAGTCCACCCTCGCCTATCTGATCTCCCGGGAACTGGGACTGGGCCGCGTCCTGGAGTGGAACATCGTCAGCCGCACCGTGCTGCGCGACGGCCTGTACGCGCATGACGCCATGGGAAGGGCCCAGGCCATCGCCGCCTGGCGCGCGGGACTGAACCGCGCCACCGGGAACGCCGAGGACGCGGCGGCCGGCGACGGCGACACCACCGGCGAGTCAAGGACACGTCAACTTCCCCCCGCATTGGGAGACTTCATCACTCTGGGGCCACTCGGCACGGCTCTGCTGCCCTACGATCGACCCCGGGTGCTTCTCGTCGACGAGCTCGACAAGAGCGACATCGACCTGCCCAACGATCTGTTGCACGTCCTGGAGAATGGAAGCTATGACGTCCCGGAACTGGTGCGTGACGCCGCCGACACGGCCCGCGTCCACACCAGCGACCCCGGGAGCCGGGCCGACGTGCGCGACGGGCGGGTCGAGTGCCGGGAGTTCCCGGTCGTGGTGATCACCAGCAATGGAGAGCGTGAGTTTCCGGCCGCGTTCCGCCGGCGGTGTCTGCCACTGGAGATGCGTACGCCCACTCGGGAGCAGCTGCTGGCCATGGTGGAGGGGCACCTCGGCGCCCGGCCCCAGGGCACGGAAGACCTGGTGGAACTGTTCGTCCAACGGGTCCAAGCGGGCGGTACGCACTCGCTCGACCAGTTGCTCAACGCTGTCCAGATGACTACGGCTGGTGGTTTCCAGGCGGATGGTCACGGGGCTAAGCTCGTGGAAATGCTCCTACGCGACCTCGCGAAGGGCCGCTGAATGAAGGGCTACCCCAGGGAGCACGCATCCGGGCTCGGCGACGGTTTCCCCCGCTCGGGGTCGTCGCCCCCTTCGGCGTTCCCTGAGCCCGACGACACGAGCGAGCGCGGAGCAGCACCGCGTGACGCCCCGGACCCGACCGGAGCGCGCTGGCAGGACGTCGCCGACGCGGTCTGGCTCGCCGCGTACTGGGACCGTCACGGCGGCCCGGTCGTCGGCGCGCCCCCGGCCGCCCCCGCCGCCGTGGCGCCGTCCCCGCCCGCACCGCCCCGTCGCGTGCCTGTGCCCGCGCCGTCGGCCGAGGAGGAGGATCGGCCGGAGCCGCCCCCGGCCGGCGCGTTCCCGGCCGCCCCCGCCCCCTCCGCGACCGACGGCCCGCTGACCGGCCACGGCACCGCCGTCCCCGGCGACCCGCCCCGCCCCCGGTCCGCCGGACGCGCGGCCGGCGGACCGGGCCCGGCGGCACAGCTGTTACCCGACCCGGAGGGGCCGTTCGCCGCGGACGTCGGGCGGCCCCTGCTGCCCGCGGAGGACCGCTCCCCGCACGGACCCGGCCGCGTCACCGCCCAGTTCGCGCGCGCCCTGCATCTGCTCGCCCGCCGCGTCCCCTCCCGCGACACCCTGGAGCTGGACGAGGAGACCACCGCCGAGCAGGGGGTCGCCGACGGCATGTGGATGCCCTTCCTGCGCCCCGCCCGCTCCTCGGCCTTCCATCTGGTGCTGCTCGTCGACGACGCCCCGACGCTGCGGATCTGGAAGGACTCCGTCGCCCGCCTGGCCAGAGCCGCCGAACACAGCGGCGCCTTCCGCACCGTACGCACCGTCCGGGTGAACGTGCCGCGCACCGGCCCCGCCACCCTGCGCTGGGGCACCGGACGGACCACCTCCGACCCCGGTGAACTCCTCGACGGCCGCGGCGGCCGCATCTACCTCGTCGTCACCGACGGACTCGCCCACGGCTGGGCCGCGCCGGCCGCCGACGAACTCCTCGGCCGCCTCGCCCAGGCCGGCCCCACCGCCCTGGTGCACCTGCTGCCGCCCCACATGCGCCGCCGCTCCACGCTCTACCCCTACGAGGCCGTGCTGGAGGCCGGCGGGTTCGGCGCCGCCAACGACGCCCTCACCCACTGGCCGCCGCCCGGCGGACCCGATCCGCTGCGGCCGCTGCCGGACGGCGGCGACGGGGCGGTGCCGGTGCCCGTGCTCTCCCTCAAGCCCGGCTCGCTCGCCGCCTGGGCCGGACTGGTGACCGGGGAGCGCGGCGTGCGCCGCGCGCTGCCGATCGTGCTGGCCGGCACCCTCGTCAAGGGCGCACCGGCGCCGGGACTGCGCGCCCCGCGCTTCCCGCGCGCCGCCAGAGCCGCCGTCCGTCGCTTCTTCACCCTCGCCACACCCGCCGCGCGTCGGCTCGCCTCCCAGCTCGCCGCCGTGCCGTTCGACTTCGACCTCTTCGAACAGCTCCGGCACCGCATCATGCCGGAGACCCGGCCGGACCATCTGGCGGAGATCCTGATGGGCGGGCTGATCGACTGGGACCACGGCGCCGAGGGCCGGCCCGAGTTCGCCGAGGGGGTCCGCGAGGAACTCCTCTCCGCCACCACGCGCAGCCAACTCGCCCACACCGTCAGTGTGGTGGGCGAACTGCCCGCGGCGGGTGAGCGCGGTGTCGCCCTGCGCGCCGCCCTGCGGGACCCCCTGGGCGCCGCCCTGCCGGACCCGTCCCTGCGCGACTGGGCGCGCAGCGAGCTGGCGGTGATGCGGGCACTGTCCGGGCCGTACTCCGAACGGGCGCGGCGGATCGAGCCCCGTCTCTCCCGCGGCACCGGCGCGGACACGGCCGAACGGGTGCATTCCGATTCGTCCGAAGTTACGCCCTCTGAGGTGAACCGTGCCAATGATGGGGGATCGTCCGACGGAGGGGGAAGCCTGCCACCGTCGAACGGTCCCGACGAACCAGGAGAGCCCGTGCCAAGCCCGGTAACCGACGCCACCCCACAAGAAGCCCCGGAGGCTGAGCCGCTCATGCAGAGCACCATGACCCCGACGCCCGCCCTTCTGGTGAACGTTCCCCTCCGGAACACCTCGTTCGTCGGCCGGCAGGCGCTGCTGAGGGCCGTGGAGGACCAACTGGGTGCCCAGGACACGGCTGCCGTGCTCCCGCACGCACTGCACGGGCTGGGTGGTGTCGGCAAGTCCCAGCTGGCGCTGGAGTACATCTACACCCACCAGCACGACTACAAGGTCATCTGCTGGATCCCCGCCGAACGGGAGAGCCTGATCCTCGCCGCGCTGGCCCAGCTCGCGGCCCAGCTGGGCGTCGCCCCGGCGGGGCAGGACAGCACGGGCGCGCCCGCCGCCAACACCGCCGTGCCCGCCGTCCTCGAGGCACTGCGCACCGGCACGCCGTACGACAACTGGCTGCTCGTCTTCGACAACGCGGAGGACGTCGAGGCGGTCCGCCAGTACTTCCCGACCAACGGGCCGGGGAAGGTCATCGTCACCTCCCGGAACCGGGCCTGGGAACGCGTCGCCACCCCGCTGCCGGTCAACGTGTTCGACCGCGAGGAGTCGATCGAGCTGCTCCAGCGGCGCTCGCCCGACCTCACCGAGGCCGACGCCGACCGGCTCGCCGAGGCCCTCGGCGACCTGCCGCTGGCGGTCGAGCAGGCCGGTGCCTGGCGCGCGGTCACCGGCATGCTCGTCGACGAGTACCTCGACCTGCTCGCCCAGCGCAGCCCCGAGATCCTCGAACTCGACCCGGCCCCCGACTACCCGGTCTCCGTGGCCGCCGCCTGGGACATCTCGCTGGAGCGGATCCAGCAGAACAACCCGGGCGCCCGCCAGCTCCTCGACATCTGCGCGAGCATGGCCCCGGAGCCGATCCCGCGGTCCATGCTGCGCGGCAGCCGGGGTGTGAACGTGACGCCCGAGGTCGACCCGCTGCTGCGGGAGGCGATCAAGCTGAACCGCGCGGTCCGCGACCTCAGCCAGTTCTCCCTGATCAGGGTGGACCCGCGTTCCGACACGCTCCAGATGCACCGTCTGCTGCAGACGGTGCTCCTGGCCAAGCTGGGCCGGCAGGAGCGCGAGCGGATGCGGGACGCCGCCCACCAGCTGCTGTCGGCCGCCAAGCCGGGCCCGCCCGGCTCGTCGCTGGAATGGCGCGCCTATCAGGCGCTGCTCCCGCACGTGCTCACCTCGCACGCGGTGACCGCCACCGACACCTATGTGCGTGAGCTGGTCTTCGACACCGTCTGGTTCCTCTACTACTGGGGCGACCACGAGGGCGCGGCGGACTACGCGCGGCAGGCGTGGAGCGCGTGGCTCGCGGCCTCCGGCGAGGAGGACAACCAGGTCATCCGCATGACGAAGAGCCTGGGATTCCTGCTCCGCCAGAACGGCCAGGTGCCGGAGTCCATCCCGCTCACCGAGAAGGCGCTGGAGGTCTCGCGCCGCATCGAGGCCGACACCGAGGACATGATCGACTCGCTGTGCGAGATGGCCGACGCCCGCGGCTACCAGGGGCGGTTCCTCGAGGCCCGGAAGCTGACCGAGGAGGCCACCGAGCTGGCCCGGTCGCTGTTCGGCCCGGACGACCCGGTGACGCTGCGCGCCATCCATGCCTGGGGCAGGGACCTCCGGCTGTGCGGCGACTTCCGCCAGGCGCTGCCACTGGACCAGGAGAACGCCCGGCAGCGTGAACTGCTGTTCGGTCCGGCCAGCTTCTTCACGCTCAACACCCTCAACGGTCTCGCCATCGACATGCGCGAGAGCGGCGACTTCATGGGTGCGCGGGACTTCCAGGAGGACGTCCACCGCCGCGCCAGGGCGGCGCTCGGCGGGGAGCACCCCCTCACCCTGCGCATCGCCCGCAACCTCGCGGTCTGCCAGCGCCGTGACGGTGCGCTCACGGAGGCGACGAAGCTCTCCGAGGAGACCTTGCGGCGGTTCGTCGCCCGGTACGGGCCGGACCACTTCGACTCCCTGTCGACGGCCGTCAACCTCTCGGTCGACCGGCGCCTGGCCGGCGATCTGGAAGGCTCCCGTGAGCTGGCGGAGTCGACCGTGCGGCGGTTCGAGCAGCGCCTCGGTGCGCATCACGCCTACACGCTGCTGACGAAGGCCAACCTTGCCGCGACCTGGCGTGCGCTGGGGGCCCATGACACGGCCCACGACCTGGAGGAGGACGCGGAACGCCGGCTGACCGAAACGGTGGGGGAGCGGCACATCACCACCCTGACCGTGGCCATCGGCCGGGCGAACACGGCGTACGGGCAGCTCGACTTCGAGCGGGCCCACACGATCGACTCGGCCAACCTGCCGCTGCTGGCGGAGGTCGCCGGAGAGGACCACCCGCTCACGCTGGCCCTGACCGCGAACCTCGCCCTCGACAAGCGGGGTCTGGGCCGTGGCGCCGAGGCGGAGGAGCTGCAGCGCAAGGCGGTGGAGGGCTTCAGCCGGGTGCTCCGTCCGGACCACCACTGGCTCGCGGCGGCCCTCCAGCGGGCCCGCATCGAGTGCGACATGGCCCCGATGCCCCTGTGACACACGGCGGCGGGGGGGGGGGGGGGGGGGGGGGGGGGGGGGGGGGGGGGGAGGGGGGGGGGGGGGGGCGCGTTTGGGGAGGTCGTATCTTTGCGGGGTTTTTT